>CAMWLA010000073.1 GCA_947174975.1 uncultured Clostridia bacterium
GCTATAATTAATTAAAATAAATTAAAATAAAGGAGTTAAAAAATGTCAAGACGTTATTATTCATCTGTTTCTGCTACAGAAATATGTGCGTTCTGGGGTATTGTCATTGCAGTTGCATTATTTATTGTTACGGCGTTTCTCAGAATTTTCGGAGCTAGCTTGGGCTCGATAGCAAACATTCTCGACCTTGTTGCAAAGGTTGCTTTGCTTGTAGCCATTGCACTTCCCGCTTACGGTTATGTTCGCGGAAGAGCAATAGGTTGGAAAGTTACTTACTGGGTAGCTTTAATACTTTATATTGTATTCATCGTACTCGGTGCCGGCTTTATTACCTTTAACAAATAATGACCCAAAATTCCCCGACTTGTTCGGGGAATTTTTCTTTACAAATAAGTTTAATTATTTTATAATCTAATTATGGCTAATCCTTTAATAGCAATCGTCGGCAGACCGAACGTAGGCAAAAGTACTTTTTTCAATAAAGTCGCCGGCAGAAAAATATCGATAACGGAAGACAGACCGGGCGTCACACGCGATAGGCTTTATGCTGACAGTGAGTGGCGCGGAAAGGCGTTTACCATGGTTGACACGGGCGGAATTGAATTGCGCTCGGAAGATACTATGTGGAACGAAATAAAAAAGCAAGCGGAAGTCGCAATCGACACGGCACAAGTAATTATGCTTTTCGTGGACGGAAGAGAGGGTTTGACCACTTCCGATTACGACGTTGCCGATATGCTTCGCCGTTCTAAAAAGCCTGTAATTCTGGTTGTAAACAAAATTGACGAGTATTCCGAAGAAAAGGTATTTGAATTTTATTCCTTGGGTTTGGGCGAACCTTATCCGGTATCTGCTGAACACGGCACCGGCATAGGTGATGTTTTGGATGAGGCTGTAAGCTGGTTTGAAAAAATCGACGTTGAAGATGATGAAAGCGTAAAAATAGCAGTCGTCGGCAGACCTAACGCGGGCAAAAGCAGTCTTGTAAATAAACTTTTGGGATTTGAGCGCTCAATCGTTACGGATATAGCCGGCACCACGCGCGACGCGTTGGATACTAAATTTACTGTTAACGGTAAAAACTATACGCTTATCGATACTGCGGGCATAAGAAAAAAGAGTAAGGTAGAGGACGATATCGAATATTATTCCGTTATGCGCGCATTTGACGCTGTACGCCGCGCAGACGTATGCTTGCTTGTTGTGGACAGTACAACGAATTTAACGGAGCAAGACACGAAAATTATCGGTTACGTTCACGAACAAGGTAAACCGTCCGTAATAGTTATGAATAAATGGGACCTTGTTGAAAAGGACACCACGACTATTAATAAATTCGAAAGCAAGTTAAAAGAAGATTTGAAATTTATGGACTATTTCAAATCAGTATATATTTCGGCAAAAACGGGACAGCGCGCGGATAAAATTCTGCCCCTTGTCGACGAGGTGTATGAGCACTCTCATTCAAGAATTACTACCGGAATGCTTAATGACGTTATTGCAGACGCAGTGAGGGCAAACGAACCTCCTTCGTATAACGGCAGACGTTTGAAAGTGTATTATTCTTCGCAAGTGGCAGTCGCTCCGCCGACATTCGTGTTGTTTGTTAACAGTAGCGACCTTCTGCATTTTTCGTACGAAAGGTTCCTTGAAAATACTTTGAGAAAGTCGTTTAATTTTACGGGAACACCGATTAAAATACTTACGAGAGAGAAGAAAAGCTAATGAAAGTCTTTGAAATAAAAGATATTTGGTATTTTGCAATAGCGGCAGTTGTGTGTTATTTAATCGGCTGTTTCAATTTCGCTGTGCTGATTGCCCATTTTAAGAAAAAAGATATAAGAGAGCTGGGAAGCGGAAATCCGGGCACTATGAATATGACCCGTTCACTCGGGTTAAAATTCGGCGCTATCAACTACTTTTGCGACGTGTTCAAGGGCGGTTTACCGGTACTTGCGGGATATTTTATTTTTAAGGGATACGTGTTTGCGGGTACCGAAATTCCCGTATCGGACTTTGCAAGATACTTTTTCGGACTTTTTGTAATTATAGGACATATTTTCCCCGTAACGATGAAATTTAAGGGCGGTAAAGGCATAGCTTCGACAATGGGCATATTTATGTTTGCATTGCCTTGCGAAACGTGGTGGTATATTTTTATCATCGTTGCTTTTCTAATCGGGATTTTATTTTATATAATTTTTACCGAATGGGGGTCGATGGGTTCGCTTATAGGAATTACGGTTCCGTCGATTTTCCAAGCTGTGATTTTTGCCGAAAGATATTCTGGCAATTTGTTGAACGGGTGGAGTATTTCTATTTTTGTAATTCTTTTAGTTATTAATTTGCTTACTTGGATTGCTCACCGTAAAAATATCGTCAGACTTCTTGCTGGGGAAGAACACCGCACGGTCGTCAGAAAACACAAATAAAAAAGCCCCTCGCATTGAAATGCGAGGGGTCAATTATTTATTTCAGTTTGTCGTTTTTATCGTTTACGTCATTTTCTTTCGAATTTATCGTATATTCGATTTTGGGATTCGCTTTACACAGCGTATCTATAAAATCTTCATACCATTCTTCCTTGACAACTATTACAAATAACGTGTTGTTTTTCAAATAAACTGAAAGTTTGTTTGTCGTGCGGTCAAGCAAAATAGTTTTAATATCTTCTATATTGTATTTGCTTTTTATAATTCCGAAGCTTGTTTTAAGCGTCTTTTCGTGAATTGCATAGTACGACGAAAAGATTAGACTGATAAGCAGTATAAGAAGTACGATAGGGATTAGAAACGTAAGCGTGTACTGAACTATCGGGTAAATAAGATTTGCCGATTTGCCGATATCGCTTGTTAATACGGAATAAATGTTTATTCCTATACCTACCAAGCAGAGTGCTATTCCAACGTAGATAAGTGAAATCGTAAGTCTGGTAAACTTGTATTTAAAAACTTTCATTAATGCGATTATACATTATCTGCAATTAAAAAGCAACAAATAGGCGTTAAATTATTTTTGCGGTTTTGCCGTTTTGGGTTGGGGCAATTTTTCATCGGGGTGTAAATGCGGTCTGTGAGGATGTGGATGAGGTCGCTTGCCGCCGTGCTTTTCTCTGTCGGGGAACTCGGGCTTATCGGGGCATTCGGGACATTCGCGATCTTGACTGCCGTTTTCCTCATCACCTAAAGTCTGAATGTTTTCCATATTTTTTGCATTGTTTTCAAAGTTACCGTTTTCTTTTGCCGTACCGCAACCGCATAAAGCAGTAGTACCGATTGTAAAAATAGTTAAAAGTAATATAGCTAATTTCTTCATATCTGTAGTATGCGGATTTATCAAAGAATAATTCAATTGCTTGCGTTTCGAAAAATTTTATGTTAATATAAAAGCACCTAAAGTTGAAGGGTAAACCTAAGAGTGAAGGGCTGAATATAAGCGCACTTTTCGTGCGTTGTTTTGCTTTTCTCTCTTACGTAAAAAGGAGAGATTTTTTTATGATTGAAAAACGGCTTGCAATAATTAGCATAATAGTAGAGGATAGGCAAAAAAGTGCCGAAATAAATTTGCTATTATCGGCGTTCGGCGATTACATAGTAGGCAGAATGGGGATCCCGTACAAGGAAAGGAACGTTTCGGTAATGTGCGTTGTTGTGGATGCGCCAGCTGAAACTATAAACACTTTAACCGGAAAACTTGGAATGCTTTCCGGCGTAACTGCAAAAACTTTAATGTCGAAAATTTAAGAGGTAATTATGAAAAAAATATTCAAAATCGTTATATGTATTTGTATATCTTTGTTTTGCGTATTTGGGATGTACGCTTGCGGAGAGAATAAAAATAAAAATGCAGTAAATCTTGTCGCAATTGACGCTGACAGCGTAGGCTTAAGAAATGATATAGATTATTACGTAGTCGCGGAACCCGCTGCAAGCGCTAAGGTGAAAGCTGTTCAGGGTTTAAATTTTGTCGGTGATTTGCAGAAGCTTTACGGTGGTGAAAACGGTTATCCTCAAGCGGTGGTCGTTGCAAAGCACGACTTATTCGGCTCAACTATGCTTGACGCCGTTACAAATGCACTTGCGCAAAGCTACGACTGGTTAACAAGTGATGCAACCTCAATTGAAACAATAGTAAACGCTATTCAGTCAAATTTGACGGCAGGGCTTGAACCCTCGATTAAAACGCAAAATCTTACTAAGTCCGTCATAAAAAATTGCGGAATAAAATTTGTTTCCGCAGCTGACAGCAAGGCGGATATCGTCGCATTCATGGAGAAATTAAACTCAGTAAGCGATAGTTCTTTCGGTACGCCGTCAGAAGATTTTTTTGATAACGTACCCAGCGGTTGGAATACCCGTAAAATATCGGTATATGCCCCCGACGGTGCGCCCGCGCTCGGACTTGCTTCTCTTATGGCGGAAAACGTTTTGGGTGATATGGCGGAATATCATATCGTCAAAGCCGAGACAATTCAAACGGTAGTTAAGGGTGCCGAACTCAAAGCAGATATTTGCGTGCTTCCGGTTAATCTTGCCGTAAAGCTTTTGGGAAACGCTGAAAAATACAGACTTCTCGGTACGCTTACGCACGGCAATTTATACATGCTTTCAAAAGATAATAAGCAGATAACTATAGATAATTTAGAAGAACTTAAAGGTAAGACGGTGGGGGTAGTTAATCTTGCCGCCGTTCCTGGGCTGATTTTTAAACTTATTTTAAATAGTTACGGAATTGAATATACTGAGCCCTATAATGATTAAAGCATATTTTTCAAAGCGAAAATTTAATATCATTTTATCTTTATCGGCGTTTGCGCTTATGTGGCTGATTTGGATAATTGCTTATTACGGTGTACAAAACGATTATGTAATTCCGTCTATTTCCGATACGGCAAAAAGCTTCGGGAAGTGCCTTATAAGCGTGAATTTTTGGTTGGCGTTCGTAAACACAGTACTTCGTACGGCATTTTCGTTTGTAATTTCTTTTGTTTTGTCGGTTGCACTCGTTGCGATAGGTGCGGTGTGCAAGCCGTTCAATTCATTCATAAAACCTTTTATGGGCGTTTTGCGCACTTTGCCGACGCTTGCCATAATACTTATTTTGCTTTTTTGGACAAACCCGAAAGTTGCTCCGTTGATTGTGACGATTCTCGTTCTGTTTCCTATGATTTACTCGCAACTGAATGCTGCCGTAAGCGGCATTGACGAGGGCATTATAGAAATGGCCGAGGTATATAAAATCAGCAATCGCGAAAAATTGACGAAGATATACTTGCCGTTAATTTCTCCATACGTATTATCCCAAACCGGCGCAAATATTTCGCTGGGTATAAAAGTTATGATATCGGCAGAAGTGCTTGCCGGCACTTATAAAAGCTTTGGCGGACTCATGCAAAACGCGCGGTTTTACGTAGATATGCCGCGTCTTGCCGCACTAACGATAATCGCGGTGCTTATCGGGCTTTTAATAGATTTGTGTTTTTCTTTGATAGAAAGAGCCACGTTTAAATGGAGTAAAAAGCAATGATTAAAATTGAAAACTTATCAAAAAGGTACGGAGATTTGGCTGTATATAACAATTTTAATCTTTCGCTTGAAGAGGGCAAAATTATAGGTATACTCGGTGAAAGCGGTAGCGGCAAGACTACGCTTTTAAACTGTATTGCCGGTTTGACTGATTTTGAGGGGAATATTCCGAAATTAAGATGTTCGTACGTTTTCCAAACGCCAAGACTTGTTCAGAATTTAACTGTTAAAGAAAATTTAAAACTTATTTGTAAAGATGAAAATAAAATAAATGAAATGCTTTCAAAAGTGCGTCTTGAAGATAAAGCGGAAAGTTTCCCTATAAAGCTATCCGGGGGCCAAGCGCAAAGGGTGTCTTTGGCCCGCGCATTTTTGTTTGACAGCGATATAATTTTATTGGATGAACCACTTTCTTCGCTTGATCTGCGGCTCAAAAAAGAAATAACGGACTTATTCATATCAATCTGGCAAGAGGATAAAAGAACAGCAATTTACGTTACGCACGACGTTGACGAGGCCGTGTCACTTGCCCATAGAATAATAATTTTGCAACGCGGTGAGATTTTATACGATAAAACGCCGGAAGAGCTACCGCCCCGCAATATTAACGAATGCGTACAGTTAAGATGTGAACTTATTTCACAG
>CAMWLA010000074.1 GCA_947174975.1 uncultured Clostridia bacterium
TAACAAGCGTTAAAATCGACGCGGCAGATTCAAAGTGTAAATCCATTGCAAGTCCGTCTTTACCCATAAATATCAAAACGGTAAGCACTGTCGAATAAATAAAGGAAACGCCGGAACCCATTGCAACAAGCGTATCCATATTAGGCACTTTTTTAAATACCGCAACCGTACCGTTTTTAAAAAAAGCATAGTTAACGCCGATTATACCCGCCGATAAAATCAACTGATATAGCGCAAACCACTTTCCGTTACCCTTGTGCGGGTCAATAAAAGACGGTATCGGAGCATTTATCATATGTCCCATAGATACATATAATAGCGGAATTAAAATGCAAACCGAAATTAAAAACCTTATAAAAAGCTTTTTATCTTGGTTTCCGCTTTTCTTCTGTGGCTGTTCACCTTCGTTAAAAATTCCGTAACCGAGCGACTTAACCGTAGAAAATATTTTTTCTTCGGTAATTACATTTTCATCGAACTCAATCCGCATACTCTTCGCCATGAGGCTGACTTCACAAACAGTAACGCCGTCAAGCTTTCCTACCGTTCGCTCTATTCCCGAAGAACATGCAGAACAAGTCATTCCGGTAATTGAATATCTTTTTTCCATCGTTACAAGTATAGCATTTAATTCCTATCTTGTCAATAGGAATTAAACATAAAAATAAAAACTCCGAAAAAATCGGAGCTTTTAATGCAATTTTTCAAAAAAGTAATTTTTTTCGAGTTCGCTTTTAATGCTTTTGCCCGAGCCGAGTGCTAAAAGCGCTTTGACTGTTGCCATTTCAAAGCTGATGTCGTATGCAACAGTACACATATCTTTAAGACCAAGTGCGCTTCCATAGGTACGTGCTTCGCTGTCAATCGTTGCGATAACAACTTCAATACCCAAAGCCTTACAATATGCAAGGAAATTTTTGAAATTAGCCTCGTTCCCCTCCGTACAGACAGTACCGCTGTGATAAAGCTGTACCATTACGGCTTTGGGCTTAACCTCATTAAATCTGTAATAATCGAAATTGAGAAGTGAATGCGCTTGAATCGTTACCATATCGGTACACAGCTTATGTGCGTCGCACGCAACGCGCGGTCGGCGCAAGTCCGATGGCGTAGGATTATATTGGTTCTCATTATAAACAAAGCGCCAACCCCTAATTTCGCCGTAAGGCACGTTTAAAATGCTTTCATACTCACCGCGCCACTGCGTAGCCGAAATTAGTCGGCTGCCTAAATGAATTTTACAGTTTTCAGAGTTATTTTCAAAGCTGACGAACACCCCGCCGTAATCAACGCTTTCAATAAACGTCACGGCGCCCGCAAAGTTTTCTACTCCTCTACTTCTCTCGTCATCAATAGGGTAAAGAGCCGAAACGAGTACAAGCGGTATTTTAATATCGCAAAAAATCTGTGAAAAATAATTTGCCGTAAAACACAGTGTGTCCGTACCGTGCGTTAAAATAATGCCGTCATACTTATCTTTGTCAACACCGCGAATGCAGTTCGCCATTGTTTCAAGATCGTCCGGCTGCATATTTTCGCTTAATATATTCAACGGACGAAGCACGTCAAAACTAATCGTTCCGCCAAAGCGTTCACGGTATTTCTCAATCAGCAAACTGCTTGTTTCAAGATTGAGATCCACTACCCCGCCGTTTACAAACGAACCTATCGTACCGCCAGTAAAAATAACACAAATTCTGTTTTTCATATATCAATGAATTATAAACTACCTACAGTTCTGGGATAAAGAAGAGTATCTCTTATATTCTGTACGCCGGTGACGTACATCAGCATACGCTCGAACCCGAGGCCGAAACCGCTGTGCGGAACGGAACCGTACTTGCGCGTATCGAGATATTCCGTATAGCTTTCAAGCGGCATATTACGCTTTAACATTGCCGCTTTCAATTTTTCAAGATCGGCTTCGCGCTCGCTGCAGCCTATTATTTCACCTATTCCGGGGACAAGTAAATCGGTCGCAGCAACAGTCTTACCGTCGGGGTTTTGCTTCATATAGAACGCTTTTATATCAGCGGGATAGTCGGTTACGAATACGGGCTTTTTGAAGTATTCTTCGGTCAAATATCTTTCGTGTTCAGTCTGCAAATCGCAACCCCATTCAACGGGATATTTGAATTCCTTACCGGACTTCTTTAAAACTTCGACAGCTTCCGTACAGGTAATCTTACCGAAATCGCTTGCAATTACGCTTTGAAGCTTAGCGATAAGCCCCTTTTCTGCTCTCTCTTCAAAAAAGTTAAGTTCTTCTGTGCAATTCTCAATTACGTCTTTAATTATGAATTTAATAAAATCTTCGGCAATTCCGATTATATCGTGCAAATCACAGAAGCAAACTTCGGGTTCAATCTGCCAGAATTCCGCAGCGTGACGGGTTGTATTGCTATGTTCGGCACGGAACGTCGGTCCGAAAGTATAAATTTTACCCAATCCCATTGCAGCAACTTCACCCTCTAGCTGACCCGATACGGTAAGTCCCGCCTTTGCACCGAAAAAGTCACCCGCAAAGTATTCTTGCTCGGTTTTACACTTTGCGTCCCAGTTTTGTGTGGTAACGCGGAACATTTCGCCCGCGCCTTCGCAGTCACTACCGGTAATAATGGGCGTATGAACGTATTTATAGCCGTTGCCGTTGAAATATTTGTGTATAGCAAAAGCAAGTGCATTCCTTACTGCAAACACCGCTTCAAAATACCTTGTGCGCGGTCTTAAGTGTGGAATCGTTCTTAAAAACTCCAAAGTGTGATGCTTTTTCTGCAAAGGATAATCGTTGGGACACCCGCCGAGAACCTCAATTGACTGAACGGACATTTCGAAACCGTTCCTCTCGGAAGGTATGAATTTGCCGACAACTTTAAGCGCAGCGCCAACAACAAGTGCAGGTTTTACTTCGTCGTCTGAAACGCTTTCTTTTTCTATTACCAGTTGCAGATTTTTCAGTGAAGTTCCGTCGTTCAGCTCTATAAACGCAATACTTTTAGAATCGCGCCACGTTCTTACCCAACCGCAAACGGTAACAATCTTTCCGACGTGTTCTCCACCGTTTTTAAATAACACTTTTATATCTGTATGCTGCATTTTGCTTCTCCTAAATCAATTAAAAAAGTAATGGACTGCCGCAGGCAGCCCATTTACATAAGTGCTTAGTCTTTCTTTTCGTCCTTAGAAACAACCTCAACCTTATCGTAAAAACCGCAATTTGCACAAACTCTGTGCGCCTGCATTTTTGAATGACAATGAGGACACTCCACCAAAGTGGGTGCATTTGCCTTGTAATTTGCAAATCTGCTGTTTGTTCTTGCTTTGGACTGTTTTCCCTTAGGTACTGCCATAATTTTACTCCTTAATTAGTTATTTTATATCAATACCCGTACAGTCCTCTCTGCACAACAATACGTTAGGCTGACTGAAAAGTATTGCATCGTCTACGGCGGCTTTCAAATCGATATTTATTCCGTCATAACGATAATTATCGGGGTCATCTTCCGTAACGAACAGTATATCAAAAGCCTTTTCCACTTTCATTTTCGCATCTTTTAAACAGTAAGAACACTGTCCATTGATGCTATACTTTACAGTGAAATTAACACCTACACTGTCGTCATCGTAGATTTCATAACTCCCTTGAACTTTTACACTTCCCTCCACTTTACAAAGCGGAATCAAGCATATATCTTCCGGGGGCTGATAATCATATTCAAAGACGCCCGTATATTTTTTTAGTGCGTTTAGCTTTTTAACTTCTATTTTCATAGCAAAAGTTGACTTTAAAATTATATTATAGGCAAATTACTTTGTCAACTTTTTTTAATGAGCGCACGATAAATTTTTATAAAAGTTCCGCCGTTTCTCTTGCGATTACTAATTCTTCATTTGTAGGTATAACAAGGACTGCAACTTTCGAGTCTTTCGTTGACAGAACGCGTATTGAACCGTCGTTTTTAGCTTCATTTGCCTTATCGTCAAATTTTACGCCTAAAAATTCAAGTCCGTGACATACGTCTGCGCGAACCGTGGGAGTATTTTCGCCTATTCCCGCAGTAAATACTATGCAGTCAAGTCCGCCCATAGCCGCCGCATACGAACCGACGAATTTCTTCGTTTGATAAGCAAACATATCAAGTGCCAACGCGCATCTTTCGTTGCCTTCGTCCGCACCGGCGCACAAATCTCTGAAATCGCTGGATACACCGGAAATCCCGGCAACGCCGCACTTTTTGTTAAGATAAGTCACCATATCGGCGTGATTTAATCCTTTCTTTCTTGCAAGAAATTCAACAGCTGATGCATCAATATCGCCGGAACGCGTTCCCATCAAAACACCAGCAAGCGGAGTAAAGCCCATTGAAGTATCGATACACTTCCCTCCGTCTACTGCCGATATTGACGAACCGTTTCCAAGGTGGCAAGTTACTATTTTAAGATCCTTAGGCTTTTTACCTAAAAATTTAGCCGCTTCTTGCGAAACGTATTTGTGGCTTGTACCGTGCGCACCGTATTTTCTTACGGAGTACTTTTTATAATCGTCATAATCTATTCCGTAAAGGAATGCCTTGGGGGGCATAGTCGAATGGAAAGACGAATCAAAAACGAGAACCATGGGCGTTCCCGGCATTACTTCCATACACGCACGGACGCCCGTTGCTGCAGCGGGATTATGCAGAGGTGCAAGCTCGAAAGTTTTTTCTTCAAGCGTTTTTAAAACTTCGGGAGTTACTAAGGTTGCTTTTTTAAAATATTCGCCGCTTGCAACAACTCTATGACCTACTGCGCCGATTTCTTTCATTGATTTAATAACGCCTATCTCTTTATCAAGAAGTGCGTCAAGTACAAGCTTAATGGCAATTTTATGGTTGGGCATATCTTGCTCGTAAACCTTTTCCTTGCCGTTGCCCTTCGCTTTTAATAGAGAACCGTTTATACCTATTCTCTCGCAACCGCCTTTGGCAAGAACCTTTTCGGTTTCCATATCGATAAGCTGATATTTGAGTGAAGAACTTCCCGCATTTATAACTAAAATCTTCATATATTTACCTCTTTAATTATTCTGCTTGTAAAGCCGTAACGGCAACCGTAGCAACTATATCTTCAACCGAGCAACCTCTTGAAAGGTCGTTTAAAGGCTTGGCAAAGCCTTGGCAAACGGGACCGATAGCCATATATCCGCCGAAACGCTCGGCTATCTTGTAACCGATGTTACCCGCATTGATATTGGGGAATACGAATACGTTTGCATTACCGGCAACTTTCGAACCGGGGGCTTTAAGCTTACCCACTTCGGGAGCAACCGCCGCGTCAAACTGAAATTCGCCGTCAAGCGCAAGCTCGGGTGCTTTTGCTTTGGCAAGCTCGGTTGCCTCTCTAACCTTAGGAACGGTCTGGAAAAATTTATCATCGTTACCGCTTCCCTTAGTTGAAAATGAAAGCATTGCGACTCTCGGTTCAATTCCGGAAATGTCTTTTGCTGTTTTTGCGGATGATATAGCAATATCCGCAAGCTGTTCTGCAGTGGGCTCGATATTGATTGCGCAGTCTGCAAATACCGCAACTCCGTCGGGATTATATTTATGTTTATTGGGTGCAATCATTATAAAACAACTTGAAACCGTCTTAATGCCGGGAGCAGTTTTAACGACTTGCAAACCGGGACGAAGCGTATTCGCCGTAGAATGGCACGCGCCCGAAACGTAACCGTCAACGTCGCCGGCTTTAAGCATTAATGCGCCGAACATTGTTCTGTCCTTAGCTTGAACGCGCGCTTCTTCCTCCGTCATTCCTTTCGCTTTCCTTGCTTCAAACAAAATCTGAGCGTATTTCTCAGTTTTATCCGAAGTAAGAGGATCAACGAGCGTTATACCTTTAAGATCAACTCCGGGTGCAACTTTTTTGCACTCCGCCTCGTTACCGATAAGTACTATTTTAGCAATTCCTTCCTTCGTTATCTTTGCCGCCGCTTCGACAACGCGCTTGTCCTCACCTTCGCAAAGCACTATAGTCTTTTTATTTGCCTTAGCTTTTGCCTTGATTTCATCAAGTAATGACATAGGTTTCTCCTTAAAACACTTTATTTATCCGCATTATTATTGTATAATATGGTTGCAGATCACTTTTACTGCATTATTATATAT
>CAMWLA010000075.1 GCA_947174975.1 uncultured Clostridia bacterium
GCACTCTGCCTATATCTTTAAGATACATTTTGACGGGGTCGTCAAGACCTATATCCAAAAGCGCTTGCTCGTAAAGTTCCTTGTCCCGCTCTGTTTCGTCGATTATCTGTATTCCGGACTCTGCAATAGATTTATATACGAAATCCATCTGCGTGGGCGTAGTTTCGTATTTTTCCATTATGTCGCAAAGCGCGTTAGTGGTAATACTGCCCTTCGTGCCGTAATTGTCGATAATCTGTTTTAAAATTTCATTAAGCTTCTGTTCGGATAAACTCATTTTCTATCTCCGCTCTTTAATTTTTCCTTTTGTTGGATAAGTTCGTTGATTTTATTTAATATTTCTCGCGCAGTTGAAACTTCGCGTTCGTTTTTCGCTTGCGTTCTAAGCGCATCAATTTTTTTATCTAAATCGTAAATTTTCAGCTTTTTGATGCAGTCGTAAAAATAATCTTCGTTTACTTGCCCCGAAAGTCTGCTTCCGTCGCTGAAATCGAGTATTCTGCATAGCTCTTCGTATTCCGGCGTATTTTCGTCAAAAAACTCAAAAAGTTCCGCTGGTTGAATTCGCTCTTCAAGAAGTTTTTTCGATCTGAGATAATTCGCAATAATCGAATGAACGTCATCGCAAAACGGAATTTCAGAAATATCCTCTTCCGCATATTTCGCGCCGAAAAGATATGCAGCAACGACGAAACGTGAAGCTTTAACCGTTACGGAAGAACTATCTTTCCGTACAGTTTCGTTCGTCGGAACGACCGTTTCCTTAATAGGCGCCGACTGCAAATCGCGGCTCAATGATTCGTACGTTATCCCCGTTTTGTCGCGTAGCTTTTTCAACAGCTCTTCTTGCTCAGACGCGCTTTCCGCAGTTTTAACGATTTTGATTGCCTCGGTAACGAATTTACGTTTTTCATCCGTCCGCGACATATCAAAGCTTTTTTCAAGAACTGACAGCTTATAGTCTATAAACGGCATAGCAGAATCAAGACACTGTTGATATCCCTCCGGACCGCGCTGTTTTATTACGTCGTCCGGATCAAGCCCCTCCGGTAAAGGTACAACTTTAACGTTCAGTCCCTCGTCCTTCAAAATTTCAAGACCGCGCATATTTGCCTTTTGACCCGCGCCGTCACCGTCATAGCTTATAAGTATGGTATCAGCATAACGCTTTATTAGTCTTGCTTGCTCTTGAGTGAGCGAAGTTCCCATACTTGCAACTACGTTTTTAAAACCCGCTTGATACAGCGAAAGGGTATCCATATACCCCTCAACCATAATAACTTCCTTTATAGTTTGGGTTTTTCTCAGCTTTTTTAAAAGATTTATGTTGTAAAGCGTTTTACTCTTATTGAAAAGCGCTGTTTCTTTTGTGTTTTTATACTTTGCAAAGTCGGTCTTTTTAAGTACTCTCCCCCCAAACGCCACGACCTCGTCCATAGCATTGATTACCGGGAATATTAATCTACCGCCTTGCGCGTCAATCAGTCTGCCGTCGACTTCGTTTACTGTTCCGCTGTCAAGGATATCTTGTTTTGAATAGCCTTTCGATAAAAGGAATTTCGGCAAATCGTTATAATTTAAACTTGCTCCCAACCCAAAAGCACGGACTATATTCGACGGAATTTGCCGTTTCAAAATATATTCGATATGCTCGTCTGCTTTACCCGAGTTCAAGTTGTTAAGGTAAAAGTGAGCACAGTCATTCATTATTTTAAGGAGTGTATCGCGCTTTCTTTTAAGTTCGACAGTTTGCTGATTATCAAACCCGGTCTGCGGCATTTGCAGTCCGGCGCGTTCGGCAAGCATTTTTACCGCATCCATAAAATCGATATTTTCCATTTCACGGACGAATTTAATGACGTCGCCGGATTCCCCACACCCGAAACAATGATAATACTGATCCGTTTCGTTTATCGCAAAGGACGGTGTTTTTTCGTGATGAAACGGACAGCACGCCCAATAGCTTCCGCCCCGTCTATCCAAAGTAACGTAACTGCCCGCAACTTCTACAATATTAAGTTTTTCCTTTAAAGTTATTAAAAACTCTTGCAGTGCAGTTGCCATAAATATTTAATCTAAAAAAGTCCACCCGTTTGGAACGAATATACTGTTAAACTTATAGAGCGCGTATCTGTCTGTCATTGACGAAATGTAATCGCAAACAACTTGTTCGCGCGGATATTTTTCAAGCAAAGCAATATAAGTTTGAGGCATCTCACTGCAGTGTTCGATAAAATATTCGTACATTGCCGTAAGCATTCTTTCGGCCTTTTCTTCTTCACTCTTTGCGGTGCTGCTGTAATAGACCCTTTCAAACATAAATGCACGAAGCTTTTCACTTGCTTCTTCCACGGACTTGTCCATTTTAACGTCGTTTTTGCCGTTAGAATTATTGTAAATAGACGTTATTGCAGTGTTGATGCGCTGTTTTGAAGAGTTCCCAAGTACTTCGATTATGTCTTTTGGAATATCGTCGAGGGAAAGAAGCCCCGCACGGACCGCATCGTCCAAATCGTGGTTTATATAAGCAATTCTATCAGCAAGCGAAACACATTTGCCTTCAAGCGTGGCGGGCTTACCGCTCTTTTTATGGTTTAAAATACCGTCGCGCACCTCAAAGGTTAGATTCAGCCCCTTTCCTTCTTTCTCAAGCACGTCTACAACGCGCAAAGACTGAACGTTATGTTCGAACCCGCAAGGACTTAATCTATTCAGTATTCTTTCTCCGCTGTGGCCGAAAGGCGTATGTCCCAAATCGTGTCCCAAAGCAATGGCCTCTGCAAGGTCCTCGTTAAGAGATAGGGCGCGCGCTATACTACGCGAAATCTGCGCAACGTCCAAAGTATGCGTAAGGCGGGTTATGTAGTGGTCGCCTTGCGGTGAAAAAAATACTTGCGTTTTATTTTTAAGTCTTCTGAACGACTTACAATATATAAGCCTATCTCTATCGCGCTGAAAATCGGTACGCATTGCGCACTGTTCTTCATCGCGTTCTCTGCCGCGCGTCTTTTCCGAAAGCACGGCGTACGGTGAAAGAAACGCCCGTTCTATTTGATAAGTTTTTTCTTTAAGCGAAAAATTTTTCATTACCTTTTATTATACGAAAAAAAACTTTTTTTTCCTTTTTTTTAGCGAATAAAGTAAAAAATACCACTTCACTAATGAAGCGGTATATCTTTATATTTCATTATTTTGCAAAGCCACCGCCGACAGACAGTACCTCACCCGTTACGTAATCGGCTTCGGATAGATATACGCAAGCCTTGGCTACGTCCTCAGGATAGCCGATGCGACCAGCGGGAATTTGCGATATCAGCTGTTCCATCTCTTCACCCGTCAAGTCTGCATTCATTTGAGTATCGATTACTCCGGGGGAAACACAGTTTACGCGCACCTTTGAAGGGGCAAGCTCCTTGGCAAGTGCTTTTGTAAATGCAATAAGCGCGCCTTTGGATGCCGAATACGCAACTTCACAGCTTGCGCCTACTTCGCCCCAGATTGACGATACGTTTATTATGCAACCGCCTCCGTTACCTATCATTCTGTCGGCAACAGCTTTCGAGCACAAAAACGCACCGTTTGTATTAACTGCAAAAACTTTATTCCAGTCTGCAAGAGTAGTATCTTGAATTACGCGCACAAGCGAAATTCCCGCATTGTTTACAAGCACGTCAAGCGTGTCGTAAATCGAGAAATATTCCTTGAACATTGCCCTAACTTGAGCCTCGTCGGAAACGTCCGCACGCATAAGTACGGGGCAGTAGCCAAGCATATTGAATTCTTCTTGCGTGGCAAGCGCGCTTCGCTCGTCGTTACAGTAGTTAATAACCACCTCAAAGCCTTGCTTTAAGAATTCAAGCGCAATTGCTTTGCCGATGCCCTTAGTTCCGCCCGTAACTAATACCGTTTTCATTATCTTCTCCAACTATTTTTGTCGATATATTTTTTCAAGTACTTTAAGCGGCGTCAAACCGTCCGTGTCGATTATTATATCCGCAACGCTTTCATAAATCGGCGTTCTTTCGTTATACAATTTTGTCAGCCGTTCTTTTGTGTTACCAATAAGTAACGGGCGCGTAGTATCGCCGTCAAGTCTTTTTAAAAGCGTATCAAGATTTGTTCTCAGATAAACTATCTTCCCGCTTTGCTTGAAAAGCCGCACGTTTTCTTCGCGTAGGACCGCTCCTCCGCCAGTAGCAATAAAGCAATCGTCTTCCTTGCATATTTGCCTTATTGCCTCAGTTTCGAGTTTACGAAAATGCTCTTCACCGAAGTTCGCGAAAATATCGGAAATATTGCCGTAAAGGTTTTCAATATAAGCGTCAGTATCCCATACTTTTTTAGTGCATAAATCGGTAACCGTCGTTTTACCGCTTCCGGGCATTCCGATAAGAATTATATTGTTCATAACTTAAAACTTTCGCCCGCAAGAATATAGCTGTTTTTGCCGAAGCCGCAAATTACGCCTTTGCAAACTTCAGACAAAACAGATTTATGTCTGAACTCTTCTCTGGCGTGAACGTTTGACATATGAACTTCAACTACGGGAATTTTGATTGACGCGATTGCGTCGCGGATTGCGTAGCTGTAATGCGTGAACGCGCCAGCGTTTAAAATTATGCCGTCGAAGTCTTCAGCACACTGAATTGCAGTGCAGATATCACCCTCATTATTGCTCTGATAAAACTCGCATTCATCATTTCTGAAATGGTTAACGATTTCGTAGTTAATTTCGTCAAGCGTTTGCGTACCGTATATGTCTTGTTCGCGCCGTCCGGTCATATTAAGGTTTACGCCGTTTATAAATAAAAGCTTCATAAAACTTCCTCCGAAAATTTGAGAAATAAATTCTTAGCCTCTGCCTCGTCGGCGGGCTTTTCAAAATATATACACTGCGAATAATACGCTTGATAGAAAAGCATTGCTTCACCGTTTATTATTCTTTTACCGCAATTTTCCGCAATAGTTAGAAATGTACTTTTTTTAGGTGTATAAATTAAATCAACAGCTACTTCACACAAAGCAATTATATCTTTGCCGACTGGTGATATACCCTCCGTCGTATACATACCTATTCCGGTTGCATTTATTATAGCATAATAAGGCTTTCTGTCAATACTCTCTATTGCCTTTACTCCCGAAAATTCGGTTTCTAGCCGTTTCGCGCTTTCGCACCTCTTATCGTAGACGAAAACTTTTGCACCGTTATCTGTAAGTTTTTTTGCAACGCTTCTGCCTGCACCGCCCGCACCGAGCAAAAGAATATTTTTACCGTTAACTTCAACACCGTTATTTTTCAACATAAGCATAAAGCCTAAACCGTCAGTATTGTGTCCGGACATATCGCTGACCCTTACTGTGTTAACAGCGCCGAACAGCTCGGCATCACCCGCTATTTCTTTGAGATACGGCATAATACTTAGCTTGTACGGTATTGTTACGTTAAATCCGTCATACTCTTTAAAAAGTTTTTCTATGGCGCCATTAAACTCGTTTTCGGGAATTGAAATTTTTTCGTAATTAAGTTTATTACCCGTATGCTCTGCAATAAACTTGTGAATATTCGGACTTAAAGACTTGGAAACGTCCTTTCCGATAACCGCTAATTTTTTCATTGTACTTCCTTTAAAAACCGAGTGTATTCACTGAAATCAAGTGTAATTTCTACACTTTCACCCTCACACTTGGGAACTATCAGAGAAATTTTTTCAGCCGAATTTTTTTTGTCCATTTTAGCAAACTGCGCTGCCTTTTCAATATCGTCATATATCGGAATTTTTACAACCGCTTTAATAAGCTGTCTTAAATTATCATAATAACGCTTATCACCTATATTCAGCTTTTCCGCTATATGCAACTCGTAGAAAGTTCCGATAAGCACGTACTCGCCGTGTGATTTTCTACCATAGTACAGCTCTAACGCGTGTCCCGTCGTATGTCCCAAGTTAAGCGTTTTACGCGTTCCGTTTAAATCGTGTTCGTCCGCAGTTACAACCTTCACCTTGTGGCGAATACATTCTGGAACGATTGAACCGAGAAAATCAAGATTAAAAAGATTATCTCTATTTATTAAAAGCTTATCGTAAATATTTTTATCAAGCGCGCCGTACTTTATAATTTCG
>CAMWLA010000076.1 GCA_947174975.1 uncultured Clostridia bacterium
GTTAGCGAGGGATATCTCACCGTAACCTATAAGGGCGAAACGCGCGAAATTCTACTTCGTCGTGACAAATACGCCCCGCAGAAGAAAATAACGCTTAAAACCGAAGATATGCAAGACGAACTTCCGCCCGAATTCGACGAAAATATTTTGCCTTAAATTTTAGTATTTGTTTGTGTTTTTAAGCGGTATGTGTTATAATCTAAAGAGTACCTTTAAAAATCAGTAGGAAAAACTATGATTAAAATTATATTGGACGCTATGGGTGGAGACAACGCCCCGCAAGCAACCGTAGAGGGCGCAACTATTGCGCTTGAAAGGGACAAGGACCTTTATTTAATACTTACCGGCAGACAAAACGAAATCGAGGCGGAGTTAAAAAAATACAAGTACGATAAAACCCGTTTGGAGATTGTCGACTGTCCCGACGTAATCGATATGAACGATATTCCGACGGAAGCAGTAAAGCGCAAGCAGTCTTCGCTTATCGCGGCGTATTGGATGTTGAAGAAGCAAGACGATATATGCGGACTCGTCACTGCGGGCTCAACGGGGGCTACGATAGTAGGCGGTCAGCTCATACTCGGAAGAATCCGTGGAATTAAGCGCCCCGCGCTCTGTCCCGCGCTTCCCAACTCTCGCGGAGGGGTAACTCTTCTCGTCGACTGCGGAGCCAATGCGGAGTGTAAGCCAGTCATGCTTTGTCAGTTCGCGCTTTTAGGCAGTGCGTACGCGCAAGTCGCTTTCGGTGCTAAAAATCCCAAAGTGGGACTTTTGAATAACGGCACGGAAGAGCATAAGGGTGACACTCTCCGTCAGGAAACCTACAAAATTATGTCCGAAATGAAAGATATAAATTTCGTCGGCAACGTCGAGGGCAGGGATATCACGATAGGCGAATGCGACGTCGTTGTGTCCGACGGATTTTCGGGCAACGTCGCTCTCAAATCGATAGAGGGTTGCGGGAAGCTCGTTCTCGGAATTATGAAAAAGGAACTCTCTTCGTCGTTTTCCACAAAGCTCGGATATCTTTTCATTCGCAAGGCAATCAAGCGTATGCGCGCCCAGCTCGATTTCGATAAGGTAGGCGGCGCTCTGTTGCTTGGACTTAAAAAACCCGTTATCAAAAGTCACGGCACTTCCAAGCCGATAACCATTGCAAATTCAATTGCAAACGCGGCTTCGATTTATCGCGGAAACTTGATCGGTTCGGTAGAAAAACTTCTTGAAAGCGCAGATTTAGACAGCTTTGCGGTGGACAATGATTGATATCGGACAAGCTGAAAAGGCATTAGGTTATACTTTTAAAGATAAAGGGCTTTTACAGCGCGCTTTGACCGTTGCTTCGGCTTCGGAGGACAATAATCAGCTTTTGGAATTTTTCGGCGATGCGATTTTAGAGTTTATCGTATCGGAGCGGATTTTTTCGGAAGGGGGAAGCGAGGGCGAGCTTACCGAAAGGCGAAAGACCTTGGTTTCAGACGTTGCTTTAACTCCGGTATCGGAAAAATTGGGGCTTGATAAGCTTTTAATTTTCGGCAAAAACGATTCAAACAATAAAAAGGCAATACCGTCCGCTTACGAGGCGGCGTGCGCCGCAATATATCTCGACGGCGGAATGGACGCGGTAAAAAATTTCGTGCTTTCCACGCTCGACTTCTCTGCGGTAACTACCGTAGTAAATTATAAGGGCAAACTGCAAGAGCTTTTGCAAGGCGCCGGCAAGCCTATTCCCGAATATAATCACACGGATATAGGTAATGCGCACAAACACATTTTTGAAGTAAAAATATCGCTGTTTGATAAAACCTTCATCGGTGAAGCGGACAGCGTAAAGCAAGCCGAGCAGCTTGCTGCAAAAAACGCACTTGAATATATTGAAGAAAAAGGATTAAGATGAACCAGTTTAAACAAATTCAATTAGTCGGTTTTAAATCATTTGCGGATAAAACCGTAATACCTCTCGGCGAGGGCGTAACTTGTATAGTCGGCCCCAACGGCTGCGGCAAGTCAAACGTTGCCGACGCAATCCGCTGGGTTCTCGGCGAACAGTCGGCTAAAATGATGCGCGGCTCGCAGATGCTCGACGTAATTTTCGGCGGTACCGAAGCGCGCCGCCAGATGTCGTTTTGCGAAGTAACGCTTACTTTCGACAACACGAAACGCATATTTGACGTTGACTGCGACGAGGTTGAAATGACCCGCCGCCTTTACAGAAACGGCGACAGTGAATATCTTTTGAATAAACAGCCTTCCAGAATGAAGGTTTTAACTACCCTTTTGCACGGCGCGGGCGCCGCGAAAGAGGGCTATTCGATTATAGGACAAGGCAGAATCGAGCAGATTATGAACGCCAAGCCCGAGGATAGACGTTCGATTTTCGAAGAAGCTACGGGCATAGTCGTATTCAAGGACAGAAAAGCGGACGCGGAAAGAAAGCTTAACGCTTCAAAGGAAAATCTGTACGTCTTTGCACAGCGTATGCAAGAAGTGGAAAGGCAGATAGGACCCTTGAAGCGCGCTTCCGAAAACGCTTTGAAGTACCGCGAACTGTATACACAGCTTCGTCATCACGAAATGAATTTGTACATAGTCCGTCACGACAGCGCAGAGGGCGAAAAGGAAGAGCTTAACTCCAAGGCGTTCAAAATAGCTAACAGAATAGCGGAGGTCACCGCAATATCGGACAAGCTCCTTGCCGAATATCAGAACCGCCGTGACGAAATCGCCGCCGCAGATCAGGAGCTTCAGGACTTAAACGAAAGGCTCCGCCGCTACGAAGTCGGTATTGAGCACAGAAGCGGTGAAAGCAAGCTGTTCACCGAAAAGGCGCGTTCCGTTAGGGCAAAGCTTGCCGCGGCGCAAGAGGACGTCGCATATTCCACAAAGCGTATCGACGACATCGACAGAGAAATCCGCCGTGCGGACGCCTATGCCGAGAGAAATAACGAAAGAATAAATTCCTTGCGCGAACAGACGGACAGCTTCCGTACGCAGATTGAAGAGCTGTCACAGAAAATCGCAAACTACGAATATATGACCGGCGAGCACAGAAAAAAGGTTTTGGATACTTTTAAGGACCTTTCCGATATGCGTCAGAACATGGGTTCGCTTGCCGCACAGAAAGATTTGTTAAAGGAAAGGCTTGCGGAAATCAATTCCGAAATGGAAAAGATTCACGCCCGCCGCGACGCCGTCAAAGGCGAATACGACGAGAGTATCGAACGCGGTAAAACTCTTAACGGACTTTTAGGCAACGAGAACGAGCTTTTGGAACAAGCGGAAGCAAAAACCCGCGAAATCGAAGAAAAGATTCAGCAGCTCATTCGTCAGACCTACGATACGCAAGCTCAGATAGCAAGCTTAAACGACAGTTTAACCACATGCCGCGCGCTCCGCGACAGATTTGACGGTTATACCCATTCCGTTAAAAAGCTTTTGGGCGAAGCAAGAAACGATATGTATCTTTCCCAAAAGATAGGCGGGCTTATCGCCGATATCGTCCGCTGCGACAAGGACTACGAGGTTGCAATCGAAACCGCGTTCGGCGGGGCAATGCAAAACGTAGTAACCAACACGCGCGACGACGCGAAAGATTTAATCGAATACTTAAAGCGCACGCGCGGCGGTCAAGTAACTTTCTTGCCTATCGACGCGCTCCGTCCGCGAGTTGAAAGCAACGAAATAAAGTCGGCTGTACGCGATACGGGCGCAATCGGCTTTGCAATTAATCTCGTCAAGTACGACAAGAAATTCGAAAACGTAATACATAACCTTTTAGGCAATACTTTAATAGTAGACAATATTCAAAACGCTACGGCAATCGCACGCAGGTACCCGCGAGCATTCAAAATCGTAACGTTAGACGGCGACGTCATCGCAACTTCGGGTTCGATGACGGGCGGTTCCAAGCGCGAAATAGCGGGCAACTTACTTGCCAACGAGCGCAGAATACAAGAAATAGAAGAGGGTATCGAAAGCAAGAAACAGTCGCTCGTCCGTATGGATGAACGCCATAAGGAGCTTGATACCAAAAAGACGGAAGCAAACGCCGAACAGCAACAGCTGATTAAGCGTCTGCAAGACGCCCGTTTAGAGCTTGCAACCGTAACCGAAAAGCAAGCTTCCCTTCTTTCTGCAGTCACCAACGCGGAGAGCGAATACGCAGCTTACGGTCAGTCGCAGAAAGCGCTTTTAGACAGACTTTCGGGTCTTGACGACGAATTCTCGGGCGTAAGCAAGGGCGCAAGCGATTTGTCTGAGCAGTCTGATAAAGCCTCGTCCGCAATCGACGATATGAGTGCGGAATACGACAAACTCACCGCCGAGCGCAACGAAAAAACCGAAAAGCTCAACGGACTTTTGGTTGAAATCGCTTCCTTGGAGAGTGCAATAAAATCTGGAGAGGAAAACGTAAAACGTCTTAACGCGGAACGCGGAAACCTTTCCGAAAGGCTTGAAGCTACCAAGGCAAGCATTCCTCAGATTGAGGCAGAAATGCAAAGCTTCACTTCTGCGGCACAGAAAGCTGCGCTTTCCGAAGAGGAGCAAGAAGTCGTTGCCGACCTTAACCGTCAAGTCAGCGAAATTCAGAAGCGCAAGGACGACTTAAATCAACGCATAATGCGTTACGATAGCGAACGCCTTGCAGCCTACAAAGAAAAGGAAGAGCTTACTAAAGAGCAGAGTATGCTTGCTTTAGCCTTGCAGAAAATCGACAGTGACCTCGAATATTTGCAGACACGTATTTCCGAAGAATACGGCGAGGACTACGAAGGCTGCCTTAAATATAAGGAAGAGAACTACGATTCAACCGCTTCGCCGCAGACGATAACGGCATTAAAGAGGGCGATAACTATGCTCGGCCCCGTCAACCACAATGCTGTTGAGGAATATGACGAACTTTCCGAGCGCTACGAAAAAATGCTCGTTGAAAAGGAAGACCTTGAAAAAGCCATTTCAGACTTGACTATCGCTCTTGAAGATATCCGTTCCGAAATGCTCAAAATCTTCGACGAGGGCTTCAATACCATAAACGAAAACTTTAAACACACCTTCAAGGAACTGTTCGGCGGCGGTAGGGCGGAATTACAGCTTGACTATACCGACTGCGACGATCCTTTGAATGCGGGCGTAGAAATCATTGCTTGCCCTCCCGGTAAAAAGCTTACCAAAATTTCGCTTTTGTCGGGCGGAGAACGCGCACTTACCGCAATAGCAATTCTGTTTGCAATAATCAGAATGAGACCTATGCCTTTCTGCGTACTCGACGAAATCGAAGCCGCGCTTGACGAAGCAAACGTAGCAAGATACGCAAGGTATCTCAAAAAATTCTCGCAAGATACTCAGTTTATAGTAATTACGCACCGTAAACCCACTATGGAAAACGCCGACATTCTCTTCGGTGTAACCATGGAAGAAAAGGGCGTTTCAAAGATAGTATCCGTTAAGCTTTCCGAAGTTGAAAGCAGACTCGGCGGAGACACCGTTGAATAATAAGGAATAATTATGGGACTATTCTCTAAATTAAAAAACGCAATGAAGAAAACGCGCGAAGGACTTTCCAACAAGCTTTCCTCGCTGTTTTCAAAAAATAAACCCGACGCCGAATTCTACGAGGATTTGGAAGAAATTTTAATTAGCGCGGACATTTCCGTAACAACTGCCGAAGAAATCGTCGACGAGCTGAAAGCCGAAGCCAAAAAGGAAAAGTTAAAGGACAAGGAGTTCGTAACCGACCTTTTAAAGGACATTTTGGAAGAAAAGCTTACGGAAGCGGAAGAGCTTGATATCAAGTACCCCGCAATAATTATGCTTGTGGGCGTAAACGGCGTAGGCAAAACCACAACCGTCGGCAAGCTTGCAAATTACTTCTTATCTCAGAAAAAGAGCGTAGTTGTCGCGGCGGCAGATACCTTCCGTGCGGCCGCTGCCGACCAGCTCACCGTTTGGGCGGATAGGGCAAAGGTAAGGATAGTCAAG
>CAMWLA010000077.1 GCA_947174975.1 uncultured Clostridia bacterium
TTTTTACGCCCGCGCGCCTTTAATTATTGACTTTTTATCGCAGTTTTGCTATTATTAATTTATGCTTAACGAAACCAACGTAAATCTCGGAAAAGTCCGCTCGACGATTCGCGAACTTTTCGAGTACGGTAAAATAAGAAAGGCGGAAATAGGGGATAATAACGTGTTCGATTTTTCCATAGGAAATCCCAGCGTTCCCGCCCCCGAAGAGGTGAAAAAAGCCCTCGTCGACTTAATCGAGAATACCGATCCGGTCGCGCTTCACGGCTACACCTCGGCGCAAGGCTATTTTTCCGTAAGGAAAAGTATTGCCGAAGAGCTTAACTCAAAATTTTCAACGAGTTTGAACGCAGACTGCATTTATATGACGTGCGGCGCTTCGGCTTCGCTTACGGTTACCTTAAACGCCCTTTTAAACAAGGGTGACGAGGTTATCGTGTTTGCTCCGTTTTTCCCCGAATACAAAGTATTCTGCGAACACGCTGGCGGAAAGCTCGTTACAATCGGCTGCGATAATTCGTTTCAGCCCGATTTAGCTAAATTTAAAAAAGCGCTAAGTAATAAAACCAAAGCAGTAATAATAAATTCGCCCAACAACCCAAGCGGAGTAATTTACAGCGAGCAAACAATCAAACAAATAGTAAAACTTGTAGAAGAGTGCAAAAACGATATTTATATAATTTCGGACGAGCCTTACCGCGAACTTGTGTTCAACGGCGTAAAAATTCCGTTTATTATGAACTACTACAAGCGCAGTATAGTCTGCTATTCGTACAGTAAGTCGTTGTCTCTTCCCGGAGAGAGGATAGGCTATATCGCCGTCAATAACCAAGCGGAAGACTTTGCCGATTTATACGCGGCAATTTTAGGCGCCGGCAGAGCTTTGGGTTTTGTCTGCGCGCCCGCGCTTTTCCAACAGCTTGTAAAAAGGTGCCACGGCAAAACCGCGGATTTATCGATATATAGGGCTAACCGCGACCGTCTTTTGGAAAAGCTTACCGAATACGGCTTCGAGTTTGCAAAGCCCGACGGCGCGTTTTATCTGTTTTTAAAGTCACCCGAAGGTGACGCAAGGGCGTTTGCCGAAAGGGCGAAAAAGTACGAAATTCTTTTAGTTGCGGGTAACGATTTCGGATGCGGAGAATACGCGCGCCTTTCGTACTGCGTTTCACCTCAAATGATAGAGCGCGCTTTGCCCGCATTTGAAAAACTTGCGCAAAGCTATAATTTAAGTAAATAAACAGCAGAAAAATTATGATAATTTTAGGACTTGACCCCGGGCTTGCAACTATGGGCTACGGGGTAGTTGAAAAACAGAAAAACGATAATACCGTTGCCGTTGACTACGGCGTGGTTTTAACGCCGAAGGACGAAAGTCTGCCCGTTCGGCTTGCAATGCTTGAAGAGGGAATAAACAATATATTAAACAAATTTAAACCCGAAGAAATCGCCGTGGAAGAGCTGTTCTTTTCAAAGAATATAACCACGGGTATACCGGTTGCGCACGCAAGGGGAGTTATGCTTTTAACTTGCATAAAGTACTGCGGAAGGCTGTACGAATACACGCCCAACCAGATAAAGCAGTCTTTGACGGGGTACGGTAAAGCGGACAAAATTCAGATGCAGCACGTAGTAACGTCGCTTCTGCATTTAAACAAAATTCCCCGCCCCGACGACGCCGCCGACGCTTTGGCGGTTGCACTGTGCCACGCGCACACGTCCCGCTTCGGAAAACTTTTCGGAATTAAGTAGGTAACACATGATAGGTTTTATAAAGGGAAAAATTCTTGCAATTACGCCCGAGTATGCGTTAATCGAAACGGCTGGCGGCTTGGGCTTTGAAGTGGCTTGTTCGTATTCAGCGTTTTCATCGCTTGCGGGAAAGAGCGAGGGCGAGCTGTACACGTATTTACAAGTAGGCGAAAACGGAGTCGCGCTTTACGGCTTCTCTTCGCAAGAAGAAAAAAATATGTTCTTAAAGCTTATTACCGTTTCTGGCGTAGGGCCCAAAATGGGAATAGCTGTGCTTTCGGGTCTGAACACGACCGACCTTGCAACTGCAATTGCAACGTCTGACGTTAAACGGCTGTCGTCCGTCAAGGGCTTAGGCAAGAAAACGGCGGAGCGCATAATTTTAGAACTTCGCGAAAAGGTAACCGCGCCCGCGGCAAATACTTCCGAAAAGGGAGCGCCTATTCCCGTAATTTCCGACGGCGACGAGGACGCCGTAGTTGCGTTAATGACTTTGGGCTTTACGCGTTCGGAAAGCGAAAAGGCAATTGCCCGCGCACGCGCACAGGGCGCAAGCTCTGTTGAAGATATAATAATGATAGCATTAAAAGGTATGTAAAATATGTTTTACGACGACGAAGAGGAATTTGACTCCGACGAAAGGCTTGTAAAAAGCACAAAGGGCGAATACGACGTAGAAGAAAACGTTCTGCGCCCCAAAACGCTTGAAGCCTACGTCGGTCAAAGCAAGGTCAAAGAAAACTTAAAGGTGTATATGAACGCCGCAAAGGCGAGGGGCGAGGTGTTGGAGCACGTCCTTTTATACGGCGCCCCCGGCTTAGGTAAAACCACGCTTGCGCACATTATCGCAAACGAAATGGGCGGACAGCTTAAAATGACAAGTGCGCCCGCAATCGAGCGGAGCGGCGATTTAGCTGCAATACTCACAAACCTTAATGACGGCGATATACTTTTTATCGACGAAATTCACCGCCTTAACCACAGCGTTGAAGAGATACTGTATTCTGCAATGGAGGACTACGCCCTCGATATAATCGTCGGTAAGGGACCCAGCGCAAGAAATATCCGCTTTTCTTTAAAGAAGTTTACTTTAATCGGCGCTACTACCCGCGCGGGAATGATTGCAAATCCCTTGCGCGACAGGTTCGGAATTATCTGCCGTTTAGAGATGTATACCCCCGCAGAGCTCAAAGAAATAGTTTTGCGCAGTGCAAAAACTCTGAATATCGCTATCGACAATGATGCCGCAAGCGAAATTTCCAGCCGTTCGCGCGGAACGCCCAGAATTGCCAACAGACTTTTAAAGCGTGTCAGAGACTTTGCAACTATTAACGGCAACGCTACGGTTACGGTTAAGGACGCGAAATACGCGCTCGGCAAAATGGAAATAGACGAGCTCGGTCTTGACGAAATCGACAGAAGCTTACTTCGTGCAATGATAGAAAAGTTTGACGGCAAGCCCGTCGGGCTTGAAACGCTTGCGGCAACCATAAACGAGGACGCTGGCACTATCGAGGACGTCTACGAGCCGTATCTTTTACAGCTCGGCTTTATCGCCCGCACCCCGCGCGGCAGAATGATACTCCGCGGCGGTTACGAGCATTTAGGTTACAAAATAAGCGAAAAACAAAAGCAACAGCTTTCATTATTTGATAAAGATTAATATGCAATTTTTGAAAAGTGATTTTTATTACGATTTGCCCGAAGAGCTGATCGCCCAGACGCCCGCAGATCCTCGCGACTCGTCACGGCTTTTGGTGTATAATAGGGCAACCAAACAAATCGAACATAAAATTTTTAGGGACGTCGTAGGTTTTTTGAAAAAGGGCGACGTCCTCGTCGTTAACAATACGAAAGTACTGCCTGCACGGCTCTACGCGCATACCGCAAACGGCGGCGCGGTTGAGGTTTTGCTTTTAAAGCGGATCGATAAAGACACTTGGGAAGTGCTTGTCAAACCCGGTAAAAAGTGCAAAATCGGCACAAATCTTTTTATTTGCGACGGACTTTCCTTGACTGTTGAGGGAATCACCGACAGCGGGGAGAGGATAGTAAAATTTCATTACGACGGCGTGTTTGAAGAAATTTTGGACAAAGTAGGCAATATGCCCCTTCCGCCGTATATCAAGAAAAAGCTTGAAGACAAAAACCGCTATCAAACCGTTTACGCCAAACGTGACGGCTCTGCCGCGGCGCCCACGGCGGGACTTCATTTCACGCCTAACCTTTTACAGCAAATAAAGGATATGGGCGTAGAGGTTGCTGAAGTTCTGCTTCACGTAGGACTTGGCACTTTCCGTCCCGTAAAGGAAGATATCATTACCGACCACAAGATGCATTCGGAATACTACGAAGTGGGCGAAGAGGCGGCAAATATAATAAATAAAGCCAAGTGCGAGGGCAGAAGGATAATTGCCGTAGGCACGACTTCCGTCCGTACGCTTGAAAGCGTTGCGGACGAAGAAGGCCTTTTGAAGCCTTGCAAGGGCAATACGGAAATATTCATTTATCCGCCCTATAAATTCAAATGTGTCGACGCGCTCATAACAAATTTCCACCTTCCCGAAAGTACTCTCATAATGCTTGTTTCCGCAATGACGGGTAGGGAAGAAATTTTGTCCGTTTATAAAACGGCGGTTGAAAATAAGTACAGATTTTTCAGCTTCGGCGATGCAATGCTGATTATCTGATTCAGACAAGGAGGTTCAAATGGGAACAATTGACGAAAATTATTTTAAAATGCCCGAAGTCACACAAAACAACTCTATCGAGGAAATACTCGACAGCGACGAAACTGTACTTTTGAGGCAAAAACCCAAGAAAAAGGCTTATATCTTCAATTCGATTGCCAAATTTCTTCCTTTATCTTTAATTTGGTTTATATTCGATGCGGGCTTTATTTGTATGATGATATTTGTCGACGTGCCTAAAATGGTTTGGTTTTTTGTCATTCCGTTTTTTGCATTGCATATGACGCCCGTTTGGATAGGCATAGCCAATATAGTAAGGGCGGGTAAATCTTGGAAAAACTTAGAGTACGTTTTTACCGATAAGAGGATAATTATCAGAAGCGGAGTAATAGGAATTAATATCGCCAACGTCTATTATGCGGATATAAAGGGCGTAAACTTACGCGTAGGCATATTCGACAGACTGTTTAAAGTCGGCGATATCTACATAACCGCGGCGGAGCAGTCGCAAGTTCTCTACGATCTTGAAAATGCTCATTTCTTATTAAAACGCATACAAAAAATCGTTCTCGATTTAAAGACTGACGTATATTTCCCTAACGATTTAAGGCCGAAAACCAACAGCGGTTACAAAACGAAGTACCGCCCCGAAGATTAAGAGTTAATAATGAGTAAATATTTTTCTTACGAGTTGCAGCATATCGATAAACACACGGGTGCGCGCGCGGGCGTTTTTCATACCCCGCACGGCGATATTTTAACGCCCGTATATATGCCCGTAGGTACGCAAGCCACGGTAAAGGGCATGTTTCCCAAGGATTTAAAGGAAGCGGGCTCGTCAATAATACTTTCGAATACCTATCATTTGTATATCCGTCCGGGTGACGAGCTTGTCAAAAAAGCGGGCGGACTGCACAAATTTATGAACTGGGACGGACCTATTTTAACGGATAGCGGCGGTTTTCAGGTATTTTCTTTGACAAAGTTGAACAAAATCACTGACGAAGGCGTTCAGTTCTCATCTCACGTCGACGGTTCGAAGCATATGTTCACGCCCGAAAAGGTAATGTCTATAGAGGAAAATTTGGGCGCGGATATCATAATGCAGTTCGACCAGTGCTCCGAATACGGCTATACCCACGAGCAAGCGCGCCAAGCTTTGGAGCGCACCGACAGTTGGCTCAAACGCTGCGTCAACGCCAAAACGCGTGAAGATCAAGCTCTTTTCCCCATAATTCAAGGCAATTTCTACGACGATTTGCGTCTTGAAAGCTTAAACCGTGCAAAGCAGTTTGCAACCGACGGCATAGCAATAGGCGGACTTTCCGTAGGCGAACCAAAGCCGAGAATGTACGAAATTCTGGACTTGATCCGTCCGCATCTTCCCGAAAGCGTTCCCAGATATTTAATGGGCGTAGGC
>CAMWLA010000078.1 GCA_947174975.1 uncultured Clostridia bacterium
ATACGAAAGATATTTAACAAAAAACGAAAATCCGAAAATTAAGCCGGTTTTACATATTAATTTTTCCAAAAACGATTTCGAGCATGAAAACAACCACCTGCAAATGACTCTCGAAGATATCGACAAAGAAATTACCGCAAAACGCGAAGCGATAGTTGAGACGGAAAAAACGTGGTGGATGGATCACGACCAGAAGCTGCAAGAGGGCAGAAAGATAAAAAGCAATGCCGAAAAGCTTAAATCGATTGAAGAATTAAATAAACTGAAACAGTCGCCTTATTTCGGCAGAATCGACGTAAAAAGCGAGGAGTATTCCGATGAAGTATTTTATATCGGTGCAAAAGATTTTACGTCAAACAATACGTCTATCTTGTCCGTGTGGAGCGAGTTCGGTAAGTATTACAGAAATAACAGACTTTTGAATTTTAACGTAGTAAAGACTAATTATACCGTTAGTCTCCGCCGGAGAATCGATATCAGAGACGGAAAACTGATTGCTTGTGCGAATGAATACAAGGCGGGGTCTTCTGCGGGAAGGGCAAACGTTACCGACCCCTTTTTAATGGAAGTGTTAAAGAGGAAACGCGCCGAAAAACAGTTGACGAATATCATAAGTACGATACAGCAAAAGCAAAACGATATCATAGATTATGACTTTCATAAAAATATTATAGTACAAGGCTGTGCGGGATCGGGTAAGACGATGATACTGTTGCACCGTCTTGCCAATATGAAATTCAACGAAAAACAATATGATTTCGGCAGAGTTAAAATTATAACGCCGAACGACAATTTCAATTTGTTCATAGGCGGGCTTACGGAAAATCTCGGAATTTCGGGAATTGCCAAAACGACGTTGAGCGGTTATTATATAAGCTTGCTTGCAAGATATCACGCGGATATTGCCAAAGGCGGAAGCCACAGCGGCAGAGAGCGAGAGAAATACGAAACGGAATTACTTGCCGACGAAGGCGAAGTGTCTTTAGAGATAAGAAAGTATATCTATTCCGAACAATTCTTTAACAGCGTTCGTTCCGCTATGGAAAAAATAAGGACGGAAGATTCCGTTAAAGCCGAAAAGAATAGGCGTACTATCGGTGCGCTGATAGGCAGACTTCCGTCGGACAGCGAAGAATCCGAAGGCGGTGACGGCTCAAAAAAAAGACAGCCGACGAGTATTATCGAGCGCGTGCTGAAATCCGAAAATATTGACTTGGATTACAAAAAAAATTACAACTGTATTTTATATATCAAAACCTTGATTCTTTACTTTTACTTCGGTGCGTTGTCGGTTTTTTACGACACTTTACTCTGTATCGACGAGGCGCAGGATATTGCGCCCGTGCAGTTTGATTTATTGAAGAGCGTTAACGGTAAAAACTTGAAGTTTAACTTCTACGGCGATATAAACCAGCAGCTTGAAGATAACGTAAATATCGGCGAATGGGACGCGGTTAAGGGTAAATTCGGCGCAGAGTCGTTCGAGCTGAATGAAAATTACAGAAACAGCGAAAATATAATAAATTTTTATAACGGCGAACTCGGTTTTAAAGACGTTTCATTCGGATTGAAAACGCGTGCCGTCACGAAAATCTCGGAACAGACGGTAAGGGATATTATGGCGTTAAGCGTCGAACGCGGCAACAGAACCGCGGTGATTTGTGACGATAAGCAAACGTTGGCGCGTCTTTCGGGATACAACAGCGTTGCGGGAAAAGTTGCAGCCGATAAGGTTTCCTTATTGTCCGTAAGGGAAGCGAAAGGCTTGGAATTCGATACGGTTATCGTATTCCCTAAAGGTTTAAACAGAAACGGAAAATATATAGCGTTTACGCGTGCGTTAAGCGATTTGTTTATCGTCAATTAAAGCATTCGGCGCGCAAATAATTCAAGACATAAAAAGCGGTGAAAGGATTACCTTTCACCGCTTTTTGTTGTAACGATTAATTTTGTTCGTTGAAGATTACGAAAGAGTCGAAGTTCGCTTCGCCTTTGCACTTTATTTCAACCTTGTGTTTTCCGCTTTCAAGCTTTTCCGACATGAAGGATACGTAAACTTGCCAGTTGTCCTCTTTAAGACCTACGGAAGATACTTTCTTGCCGTCGATATATACTTCGAAGTCGGTTTTGAAGTCCTTGGAAGAAAGGATCGCAAGTCTCGTTCCATCGAACTCGAAAGAAACCTTGCTTTCATTTTTACCTAAGTAAACGTGACCGAAGGTGGAAAACGTCTGCTTGCCAAACCAATTTTTTTCGTAGCTGAACATGTCGTTGCTAGGGGGCAGTTGGTTGCCGCCGTTCACCTCGAACACGCGCCACAGCTCTATTTCGGAAAGTATTATGTACGCGCCCGTGGACTCGTATATTTCTATCTTGCAATAGCGGAGACTCGTCTCTTCAAAGTTTACTTGAACGGTAGTATCGTTGCGCGTTACGTTTTCGAAAGTGCCTATAAGAGAGTACGTCTCTCCGTCCGTGCTTCCGTAAAGTCTGAACGATTTTACGCAATGCCAGTCGCCGTTGGGTCTGTACTGCGTATAGAATATAATTCTGTTTACGCTTTTAACGTCGCCGAGATCCAGCGTGAAGTTGAGAGGGCTCTCGTTTGAAATTCTTAAATTACCGTTAGTGTGTATATATGTTTCCCTATTTCCGTCAAACAGATTTTCTATCTTGTGGTCGTTTTTATTCCAGGCGATATTTTCGGAATAGTTGGTGTCTGCAAGAGTGTTGTTTAAGGGTGCGTTAACGGTTTGTTTTACGTTGTCTTTATAGTCGTAGGTGTACGTTCTCGTATAGAAGTAATCCGTTTCGAATTTCTCGGTAGGGAACTCATAGTACATTCTGTACGCGTTTGCATAGGAAACGTTAACGGTTTCGGTTGAACTGTCGACGACGTTTCCGTCTTTGTCCATAGTGACTTCGGCGGGCGTGAATTTGCCCCAGCCTACGCCGATATAACTTGCTCTGCCGCCGCCGTCTTTTCCGGTTATCATTACCGCCTTAAACTTAACCCAGTCGCCCGCGTTAAGAGAGAAATCTTTAAAGGTGCCTTCTTCACCGGTAAAATCGGGTGAGGAGTTGCCGACGCGTTTTGCAGCAAGCTCGTAATTTTCCGAGTCGTTTATTGCAATGAAAAGCGCGACGTTGCTTCTGCCGCGGATAGCTATGCGGTATTTTGCCGTTTCGTCCACGTATATTTTACCCGATAATTCCACGACTGCATTTTCGGGCATCACGTCGCCGTCGTTATTCGTATACCAGATATCCGTGTTGCAGTTCTGCGTTCTGTTTACGTTGTCCGCCTTTTCGATTACTTCAATAAAGCCGGCATATCCCGCGTTGAATGCTTCTACTGCGTCCGTATAACCCGTGCCCGCCGCATAAGTATAAGTGGTTCTTTCAAGCATATTTTTATTGTGCTCGCGCGTCTGCTCAAACTCCAAAACCAAATCAACGTCGTCGACCTTGACCGGTCCGTCGATTTTAAGCGTAACTATTATTTTGCCCGAGCGTAAGCGCGAACTGTCGGGGGTATAGGTGTAAGTACCGTTGCCGTTATTTTCAAGCTGACCGTATTCGGGGTTCGTAATACCTTTAACCGTGAAGCTAAAACCCTCGGGGAGAACTATGCTTCCGCCGGCGTGACGTCCGTTGCTCATAGAATATCTGTTGAGGTCAACCGTGAATTTTTCGCCCATGGGGATAAGGTAGGGCTGCATAGTTGTTATATACTTCTTTTCACCGTCGTACATATAGCTTCTTCCGGTCTGATATACGGAAGATACGGGAACGAAAACGGGATAGTTTGCAGGGGCGTTATTTTCAACTGAGCCCTTTAAAATATCGTTGAAGTAATAGTACATATTGTTGTGCGTGATATCTTGCCAAGCCCGCATATAGCCGAAGTAATCTTCGCCGTATGCTCCCGTTTTCTGCTGCTTCACCTTTGACTGTATGTAATTGTCCGCACCGAAGTTATGCAGTAGAGTTGCGTACAGCGCAAGTCCGCGGTTTCCGTTTTCGGGGTCTTCGCCGTCTCTTGCGATTTTAAGAACTTGCTCCAACGCCCACGTTGCCGAAGTGTATCTGTTCCATCCGTCCAAGCCCGAAGCGCCGAAATTGTCTGCGTTTCTCAATGCGGAAATCTTTGTAAACAGCGCGTATGATACGAGGTTCATACCGTTGTTGGTTACTTCTCCGCCGTCGCCGACGCCGTAGCCTTGGAAGTTGTGGTGGTATTCGTGGAAGTTACCCCATGAGCCGTAAGTAACTAAACCATCGTAGTTTAACGAGCCGTCCATCCAGTCGTCGGGACAGTTTACAGACTGCTGACCGGGGAAAGCGACCGCAGCGCCCGCCGCGACGAACGGATCGTAGATAAATACTATACCTTGTAAGGAATTCGTCGTAGATACAAGCGAAATCTTTTCCCAGAGAATTGCCGCTTTGTACAATTCGTCGTAGGAATATTTGTCCGCGTACTTTCTGGGTCCGGAATGCAATACGCCGTAGCTGCGTACTTCCAAATCGAAATAAGGCACGGAAGATTTTGCGTTTTGCTCGAATTCGTTCTTAGTGGTGTAGCCGAGAATGAAATGCGAATAGGTAACTCCGCCCGAAATGGTGGCGGTTATTCTGGCTTTTGTGTTGCGGATATAGAGAGGACCGCCGAGGAACGAACCGACGTAAGCGGTATAAACGCCGTTTTTAAGTACAGCCGTATCCTTGTTTACGTTCATAGTGTTTAGAAGTATTGGGAAACGCTGCATCTGGTTCTTTTCCGTCCAGATATTGTTTGCCTTGCCGTTGTAAAGCGCTTGACCGATATGTATAGTTATGCCGCCGTTGGCGTTCATATCTTCTTCGCTTATCTCTATTTTAATAACTTCTCCCGCGGGTGCGTAAACGCCCGTAACGGAATAGCTGTCGTATCCGCGGGGATTAAGCGTAACTTTCTTGATTATGCCGGGTTCATTTTCGGAAACGTCTCCGCCGTATAAACCTACGGAAGCGGAGTGTTTGTAAAGCTGTCTGTGGTTGCCGTTACTGTCAAGGGTTTTTACGGGGTCTTCATGCGTTCCGCTGTAGAGGAAGCCGTTTTTGTCCATCCAAGTGTAGCCGCCGCCACCGCCGTTCCAGGTATTCGTCGTGGTAAGATAGCTTGCCTCGTTAATAAGCGCCGCGCGCTTAGCCATCTGTTCTGCGGAATCGCCAAGTACGCTTTCGAGTGACTTTCCGTACTCGGGATATTCGTTAAGACCTTCGTTTTTGGTTTCCGAAACGGGCTTAACCCTTTTGGTGGTGCCGATCTGCGTCGAGCTGTATCCTACCGAGGTGGTTGACTTATACGAGCTGTCGTAAAAATCAACCGCAGAGCTATCGGGGAAATCGTCCACAGAGCCTCCGCACGATTTAAACAACAGTACTATTCCCACGGTAAGCGCAACTAAAAACACCAGCACCGCCGATGCGATAGCAATTATTTTGACTTTGTGCTCCGCAAAAAACGATACCTTTTCGCCGCCGTAGTCGTCATCGTAATCGTCGTAGTCGTAATCGTCGTCATAATTTTTCTTTGACATAGAAAACCTCGCAATTATTTTTATACAGTTAGAATATACCATTTTTTAAAATTAGTCAAATATTTATTATATTGACTAAAAGTCGGCAACGTGATATAATTTCGTTTATGAAAGAAAGTAAACCGTATTTTGAAGTCGTTGCGGGGTTGATTTGGAAAGGCGACAAATTTTTGATTTGTCAAAGGCCCGCAAATAAGGCAAGGGGAATGCTGTGGGAATTCGTCGGCGGCAAGGTGGAGAAGGGCGAAACCAAGGAACAAGCTTTAATC
>CAMWLA010000079.1 GCA_947174975.1 uncultured Clostridia bacterium
GCGTTTGATATCATTTATTAGCTATGGATAACGAAGAAAAAAACTCCCCCGCAGAGGGCGAAATTACAGAAAAAACCGAAAATAAGGCAGCAAAACCCATGTTGGATAATCTTATGACAAAGCGTCAGCTGAAAGTCAGAGCGGTTATGCAGTGGGTGCTTATTTCGTTGGGCAGCTTTATGATGGCGGTAAGCGTCTACTTTTTCCAGACGCCGAACAACATAACCCTCGGCGGAATTGCGGGCGTTGCCTTTTTGCTTGGCAAATTTGCGCTGTCGCAAGGTATCTGGATGCTTATAATAAACGGCTCGCTGTTGGTGCTGGGACTTATTATACTCGGCAAACAGTGCACTCTACGCACCGTTTACTCCTCCGCGCTTTATACCGGGCTTATTTATCTTTTCGAGTTTATAGGAAAATACGTAAATCTTCAGCTCCCCGTAACCGGCAGCAATATGTTTCTTTCGTTAACCTACGCATGCCTTCTGTTCGGCGTGGGCGGCGCGCTGATATTCAACTGCGGGGCGTCCTCTGGCGGAACCGACATTATCGCGCTGATATTCAAGAAGTTTACACGCCTCAACGTGGGCGTTGCTCTGTTTATAGTCGACTTCTCCGTCATATGGCTCACTTTGTGCGACCCCGAGGTTACGGTGGAAATTCTGATGTACTCGTTTATGGGACTTTTCGCTAAGTCCTTCCTTTTGGACAGCGTAATAGAGGGCTTGGGCAGAACGAAGTATATAACTATAATTACTTCTATGCCCGACGAAATAGGTCAATATATTCTCGACGTCGTCCGCCACAGCTATACCGTTTACGAAGCCAAGGGCGGTTACACCGGAGAAGAGAAGAAAATAATACTTACTATATGCAAGCGCAACGAGGCTTGGAAGCTGAAAGCCAAAATCAAACAGATCGATCCGAGCGCGTTCGTAATTATTTCAAATGCAAACGAGATTGTGGGCAAGGGCTTCGGGGGAACCGCGCTATGAAAAAGCCTAAAATCACTTGGAGCTCCGTCAAGTACTGGCTTGCACTCAATCTGGGCATACTGCTTATGTCGGCGGGAACCTACTATTTCAAGGCGCCGAACAGATTTGCAACCGGCGGAATAAGCGGTCTTGCTATCGTACTGGAAAAATTTATAACCCCGCACGTAGCTTGGCTGGGTCAAGCGGAGATTACCGCGATTATCAACGTATTTCTGCTTATAATCGGATTTATCTTCCTTGGAAAGGGCTGTTCTCTTAAAACCGTTTACTGCACGCTTGTATATTCGGGCGAAATGGAATTAATGAAGCTCATATACCCCGTAACCGATCCGCTGACAGACGAGCTGTTCCTCGAATTTATATTAATGATGCTGACGACCGGCGCGGGAAGCGCGATAATTTTCAACTGCAAGGCGTCGTCGGGCGGCACGGATATAATCGCGCTGATAATTAAAAAGTACACAAACTTAAAGGACGTCGGAATTGCACTTCTCGTCACGGACTTTGCAATCGCGTTTTCGTCGTTCTTCGTATTCGGAGTAAAAATCGGTCTGTTCTCGATGCTCGGACTTTTCACAAAGTCGTTCCTAATAGACGGCGTAATCGAAAGTATTCTAAAGAGCAAGTACGTACTCATAATTACCTCCCACCCCGAAACGGTTGCGCCCTTTATTATCGAGGGACTGCACCGAAGCTACACCTCGCTTAAAGCGCAAGGCGGTTATTCGGGCGAAGAGAGAACGGTGCTTATGACCGTATGCAAGAAAATGGAAGCGTTCAAGTTAAAGATGAAAATCCACGACGTAGACCCCGAAGCGTTCGTAATCCTCTGCGATACAAGCGACATTATGGGCCGCGGTTGGGGAACGTTATAAAAGGCATTGCGATAATAATCGCAATGCCTTTTATATTTATATTTGGCTATTTACTTTATAGGCTTTAAGTTTTTCATAGATAAATCGAGTATGGGGGCGGAATGGGTGAGCGCGCCGCAAGAGACGTAGTCCACGCCCGCGTCCGTAATTGCCTTTACGTTTTCGCGCGTGACGTTTCCGCTGCATTCGGTAACCGCTCTGCCGTCGATTAAAGCGACGGCTTTTTTCATATCTGCAACGGACATATTGTCAAGCATAATTATATCCGCGCCCGCTTCCACTGCCTCTTTACACATATCGAGGTTTTCGACTTCCACTTCGATTTTTCTTACGAACGGCGCGTATTCTTTTGCAAGCTCTACAGCCCTCTTGATAGAACCCGCCGCGCCGATATGGTTGTCCTTTATAAGTATTCCGTCCGAAAGGTTGTAGCGGTGATTACAGCCCCCGCCCACCTTTACCGCGTACTTTTCAAATATGCGCATATTCGGCGTCGTCTTGCGTGTGTCCAAAAGTTTGGTTTTACTCCCTTCGAGAAGCTTTACCATTTCGGCAGTGTAAGTTGCAATGCCGCTCATTCTCTGCAAGAAATTGAGCGCAACCCTCTCGCCCGAAAGCAGCGTGCGGATATCGCCGGTTACTACTGCGAGAAGCTGACCCTTATTAACTTTGTCGCCGTCCTTGACGAGGAAGCCGACTTTGGTATCGCCGTCGAGAATTTTAAAGGTTCTTTCAAAGACCTCAAGCCCGCAGATTACGCCGTCGGCTTTGGCAATCAGCTCCGCCCTACCCGAAACCTTTTCGCGCATTATGGCGCAAGTGGTAATATCCTCGCTTGTTATATCCTCTTTAAGCGCTTGCTTAATTAAGTCGTCAGCATTAATTTCGTTTAAGCCGTTCATCGTCCGCCTCCTTGATAGCGTTTTGAAGCATTAATTTATACTCTGTAAAAATTTTGTCCGTATCGGCGAAGCCTTGCAAATTGACTTTCACCGTCCTATTCGCCGCGGTATATTCTTCGCTTATATTCAGCGCAGCGCGCTTTGCAAATACGAGACTTTCCAAAAGCGAATTGGAAGCAAGTCTGTTTGCACCGTGTACGCCGTTGCAGCACGTTTCTCCCACGGCATATAGCCTGGGCATCGTGGTTTTTCCGTCGGTATCGCTGCGTATCCCGCCCATGAAATAATGCTGTGCGGGAACGACGGGGATACACTCTTTAAATACGTCGTACCCCTCCTCCGCGCACCTTTTTACGATTGCGGGAAAGTGGGTTTTTATCTCATCTTTCGGAATGGGGCGCATATCAAGCCAGACGTGCTTCGTGCCGTCCTTCTGCATTTGTTTTCTTATCTCTGCCGTGACCTTGTCGCGGGGCTGAAGCTCGTCGCAGAACCTTTTAAAGTTTTTATCCAAAAGATGCGCGCCCTCTCCGCGTACCGATTCCGAAATAAGAAAGCTCCGTCCACCCTTTTCGGAATACAGCGTAGTTGGGTGTATCTGAATATAGTTTATACTGTCCACGGCAACGCCGTGCTTTAAAGCTATTGCGACTCCGTCGCCGGTGAGAATGGGGAAGTTGGTCGACTTTTCGAAAATTCCGCCTATGCCCCCGCACGCAAGTACAGTGTAGTCCGCAAATACGCTTTCTGTCTTTTTAGACTTTTTATCGAGAGCGACTATGCCCAAACATTCCTTATCCGCTATGATATCCAGCATCACGGTTTGCTCCGCGATCTCGACGTTTTTTAATTCCTTGACCCGTTCCAAAAGGCAAGCGGTAATTTCCTTGCCCGTGCAGTCCTCGTGATAGAGTATTCTGTTTCTGGAATGTCCGCCCTCGCGTGTGACGGCAAGGCTGCCGTCCTTATTTCTTGCAAAGTCAACGCCGTAAGATATAAGCTCGTCCGTGACCTCTTCCGACTGCCGAATCATACGCTCTACGGATGCGGGGTTATTTTCACCGTGACCCGCGCGCATGGTATCGTCATAAAAGCTTTCAAAGTCACTCTCGCCTTGCAGACGGCAAATTCCGCCTTGGGCAAGATAGCTGTCGCTTATATCGGGCTTATCCTTGCAGATTACAAGCACTTTTTTTGTTCTCGGCAGATGAAGCGCGGCAAAAAGACCCGCAACTCCCGTACCGACAATTATCACGTCGTAATTCCTATTCATAGCACCAAAAAGTTTACAACAAAATGAAATAACTGTCAATATTTTTTACAATCGACAAAATCGTACAATTATTTTTGTGATTAGACGGACGCGGCGACAATATGATAAAGCAGACTATATAAGAGGTGAATTTATGAAACTATCGCAGATGTTCGGAAAAATCGTCGAAAGCGCTTCGGGAAGATCGGGCTACATAATTTCGGTGAATGCGTGCGAAAACCGGATAACGAGTATTACTTGCGCAGACAGAGACGAGCTTGAATTCGATATCCCCGCCAAAAATATCAAAAGCATAAAAGATACGGTAATCTATTCCTACGCAGGTCATTGCGGCGAAAACGAAAAGAGCGTACGGCTCGGCAGACCCGTATTCGACTGCGAGGGAAACTTTATAGGCAAGCTTACGGATATAACCTACGATAAATTTTTAATAACGCATATATACGTGGGAAATAAAAAATTCTCCGCGGACGACGTTATCTGCGGAGATGCGGTTATTATTAAAAACAACGTAAGATTTTTAAAGAGCGACGTAATGAAAAACGGCAAAATAATTTTCAAGCGCGGCACCCCATTGACCGACGACGTAGCCGAAAAGGCGCAGATGATGGGGGAATACGTGCAGACCAATTTGAAGACGATAAACTAAATATTGTACTTTGCCATAAGCTTGAGTAACGCATTGAAGTTGTCGTTTAATATATCCGATTCGGCGGGTGAAAGCTCGCCCTTCATCTGAAGCACGGAAAGCGTGCTTTTCAGCTTTTCAAGCTCTTGTCTGTCGGACTTGCCCAAATTCTTTTGAAGCAGTCTTTCCGTAACGGACATAGCGTGTTCAAGCCTTACACTGCTTTTTGCCGCGGGTACGTCGGGGCGGGGCGCCGCCGCCACGGGATTTCTTGCCGGCAGCATAGTCACCACCGAAGGCGTTGCATTTTCAGCCTTTTGGGGCTTTGAAATAAAACAAAGCACTCCGTACAAAAAGTAGCCGAAGCACCAGAATATCACCGCGGCAAGCGCGGACTGTGCAAGCGGTTCGCGCGTTAAAAACGCCGAAAGCACTACCGCGGTATACGCGTTGACAAGGCACAGATACGGCCGTTTTTCAGCCGCTCTGATTTTCGCCACGGCAAAACACATTATTACCGTAAACACGGTAATCGCCGCGAACGAACCGATTATTACCCACACAAGGGTATCGAAGGGAATTGAAGAAACCGAAGAATAAATTTTATCAATAATTTTAGAAAACATACGCATAAGATTATATCCATTCCCGCAAAGCTTAGGAATGGATATTTTGTCGTATTATAGGTTAATTTGTTCTTTTCTGAAAATATTGACGATTATCGTTTCTATTTTTCCGGCGTCCGTCTTTGTTATAAGCGCAACCGCCTTTTTATACAGCGCAAGCTGTTTGGAATAAGTTTCTATAAGTTGCTCTGCACTTTTGTGCGAATATTTATAGTCTATTATTTTATATCCCTCGTCCGTCTTTGCAAGCAAATCTATCGCGCCTTGCAAAAGTACGTAGTCGGACGCGGTCGTGTCAAGAATTTCGTTTGCGGGAAGTCTGCACAAAAATTCCTTTTCTCTATAAAGGGTTGCGCCGTGAAGCTTCGAGAAAACGGGAATATTCAGAATCTGAGTAAGCGTATCAACATCTAAAAGATTATACTGTTCGTCGGATATCAGCCCCGCCTTTAAAAAGCTTTCTTTCTCTTGCGCTATTCCTTGCTTGTCCTTTACAGAAAAGTCGCACAGCTCCAAAAATCTGTGGTAGGCAATTCCGCGCTCCGTTCCCGTT
>CAMWLA010000080.1 GCA_947174975.1 uncultured Clostridia bacterium
AAGCTCTAACGCTTTGATTCCGGCGTCCGACGCATAGGGCGGGTCGATAAAAATCAAGTCATACTTTGCGCCTGCTTTCAAACATAGAAAAAAGTCGCAACAAGTAATATTGTAATTGCCCTCGATTTTGTTTAAGTTCTTTTTTAAAAGCGCTATGCTGTCCTTGGAAACGTCGTTGAAATGAACGAACTCCGCGCCGCGCGAAATACATTCTATCCCTAAATTTCCGCTTCCGCAAAACATATCGAGAACGCGCGCACCCGAAACGCGAGACGAAATTATATTGAAAAGACTTTCCTTAACTCTGTCTGCGGTAGGACGGATATCTTCGCCTTTAAACTCGCATAGCACTCTGCCCCTATACTTACCGCTTATTATTCTCATTTTTTCTTTTTATCCTTTATTTCCTGCGCTTGCGCAACTAACTCTTGGCGCTTTTTCTCTTTAAGTCCGCCCCAGTAGTACGCCGCGGTATGCACGCCTACGGGAATTATTATCCATATAAAGTTGAGCCACTGTGTTTTTACGCCGAATACCATAAACGGATAAGCCGCCCAGCCGAAAGCGTATTTTAAGACGAATTCGCAGACCGTATTGGGCGCAACGCACTGAATAAACTGAAAGATAATAAACGGTATCACCGAAATTGCCGCGATAACCGCGCCCTTCCATAAAGCGTATTCGCCCGTCTTATAATATACCTTAATATCGGTTGACTTCAATTCACGCTTCTTGCCTGCGACAACGGCTTTTCTGTATGCCGAAACGCCGTTCTGTCTGCCGAATATTACGTATGCGGCTATGAGCATAATTTCACCTACGGCAAGCGTAAGCCACTGAACTGCCGGATCGTCGTTATAGTCCGCGTAAAGTATTACCGTCGCGCTCAAAATAAGTTGCAGCATAAGCGGAAACGCAGTGCCCATCAATAAGTCCTTTATCTCTAAAAGTATGCGCTGCCGCTTCTGCTTTGAGTTGAGTTCCATAAATATTATTTCCTTATTTTTAAAAAGCTTGTCCTAACTTAATACGAGGATTGGAGAAGCAAGCAAGACAAGGCGTCCGCGGATTTTGCGAGGGCGCATACAAGGAAGTATGTAACCGGGCAAAAACGCAAGGACAACGCCGTATTGCGTAGCTTATACAATTCTCAGCGTATATATATTTTTTCGCTGCGCTGCGTAACGCGGGTTAACACCTCGTACGAAATAGTTTTGCACTTTTTCGCGTATTCGTCGGCGTTATCCATAACGCATTTATATTCTTCCCCGCTTTGCGAAATAAAGCTGTCCATACACAGCGTTTTTTCGCCGAGGGGTACTGTTCTTAAAAAGCCGTCCGCGTATCCGCACCTGTAAACGCTTAAATTTTTATATCTTTTATCGGCGCGGTTGTAGCCTATGCCCCCGCCGACGAATTCGGTAACTTGCGCACGCCTTGCATAAACCTTTAACGCGGGATTGAAATCGCCGTTGAAGCCGTAGGGCAAATATCCGTATAGAAGTATTCCCGAGCGTACGCCGTCAAAGAGGTATCTGCCTCCCCTTAAAATTCCGCCGCTTGCGGACAAGTGCGCCGTAGCGGTAGGTTTGTAGGTTTTGACGAAGCGCGCGGCGCGTTCGAACAAGGCGAGCTGTGAAGCGCACGCGACCGTATCGTGCGCGGCGTACAGATGTGAATACACGCCCTCAACGTTTTCGGTATCGAGCGCCTTTAAAATTTCGGGCAGTTCCGAGATACCGCAGCCCATTCTGTTCATTCCCGTATTGACCTTAATATGGCACGGAAGCGACTTGCAAAGGCGGGCGGTTTCAACCGAGTTTACCGTTACGGTTAAATTATACGCCTTGGCGCGTTCAACGTCGTAGCTGTCCAGCGGCGGCGTGAACACGAGAACGGGCTTTGAAATGCCCGCAACGCGGAGGGCAATTCCCTCCTCGATAATAGCGACGCAGAAGCCGTCGACAATATCTTCAATAAAGCGCGAAACCTCTTCCGCGCCGTGACCGTAAGCGTCCGCTTTAACTACGGCGTAAAATTTGCATTTTCCGGCAAGGCTTTTAATTTTGTCTGCATTCGCCCTTATGGCGCGTAAATCGATTACGGATACCGTTTTTTGCATACGGTACATTAATATGCCGCGCGGAAAAAATTTGACTACACTATTATATTATATCGTAAGATACAAGTCAAACTCTTAAATGAGAATTAAGCGCGGGGCGATAACGCCGCGCGCTTTTACTTTTGATTTGTTGACAGCTCTATAATTCCCTTTACGTATTCCCTTGCAAAGTAGGGTGAATCGGTTTGCAGCTTTTCGATATCTTTTTCCGATCTGCTTTCGACTACCGCGATAACAAGCTTCGCAAAGCAATCTACCTTTCCGCCGAGCTCCGCAGTCTTTATAGCCTTATCCAAATCGCCCGCGCGGTACTGCGCAACGGCGAGATTACCTCTTATATAAGTGCTGTAATCGGTAGCGTAAATCCCGTATTTGGTACGTGAAAACTCTTCGTTTTTGCGCCTACATACTTCGTCGAAGTCGCGCTTTTCAATAAGCGGCTCGCAATACTTTATTATAAGCTTGTCCGCGCCAGTTTTGTCCTTGCTGTTTGCACTGTAATTTATGCTGTCCTCGGCACAGCGCGCAAGGTCGTAACTGTCGTCGGAGTATTTATATTTCAAATCCGCGCAAGTGACGGCAAAGCTGTAATTACCCAGTTTTTCGCTGACCGTAGCCATAGACTGCGGAGATATCAATATCCACAGTGAGAAAACGAGTATTCCCGCGGCGGCGAGCACGCCGACCGTTATTAATGCAGCTTTTACAACGATATTTTTCATATAGTATCAAAAATAATTCTATCACAACGCGATATAAAATGCAACTGTTTAAAAAATATATTCTTATTATTAACTTTACGAAATATATTTAAGTATGAAGAAATTTTTATGCCTTTTTCTAACAGTCTTTGCTACTGTTTGCTTTTTATGCGGTTGCAAAAAGCAAGTAAACTATCTTGACTTCGTTTCGGAAAAGCGGAGCAATATTTATCTATATTCCAACGACGGATTTGAAATTAAGATTCACATATCCGAAAGAGAAACCCCCTATTCAACCGACGGAATTAAAGGCGATATGTCCGGTTTTACGGAAATTTTCGTAACCCTACCCAAAAATTACGACGAGGTGGAAATATCGGTTGCCGATATCAACGGTGAAATGAATTACAAGGCGGTTGAAAACTGCTACTATTTAAGTCTGTCGGGCGGGAATATTTCGGGCGACAGTGTAAAGGTCACCCTATCCTACAACGGCGAGAGTACGGAATACACCGCGGTTTCCGTGCTGTACGACGGAGTTATAAGCTGTGACGACGCAGTAAAGTGCGTTATCGACCACAACGAAGACCTATTTAAATCGCTTACGCAAAGGGACATTTTCCTCGGCGAAATCTTCGTGCGCCTGTTGTACGACGAGGGGTGTTATTACTACGTCGGAGTGTGCGACAGAGACAAAAAAATCACCGCTTGCCTTGTGGACGGCGAGCGCGGCAATATAATTGCAACCAAAGAGTTGGGTTAACAAGCCTAAGGCTTGGTACTGTATAAATAGGGCTTCCCGTTCGGGAAGCCATTTATTATTTAAAGAAATTAATTATAAGACTGTTTTGAATATACAAGTGTTCGGGCTTTATGTAAATGAAGCCGTTTTTGCTTTCGAAAAAGGAAGAAAGCTTTTTAAGCGTTTCTGAGTACTCTTCTTCAAAGTTACTTTTAAACAGTTCAGCGTATTCTTTTAAGTCAATGCCGCGCGCCGTACGCAAAGCAAGCATAATATATTCTTCCTTGCGCCCCTCTTCGTCGATTTGCTCGCTGTTAATAACTGCGAAATTGTCCGACAAAATGCACTTGAAATATTCGTCCAAATCAAAGGTATTGGTAAAGCGCACGTTGTTTATGCAAGACGAAGCCGAAACGCCGAAGCCGATATATTCGCCTCTACGCCAGTAATTTAAGTTATGTTTGCTTTCCTTGCCCTTTTTGCAGAAGTTGGAAACTTCGTATCTTTCAAAACCGAATTCGGCAAGCTTTTTTGCGCCCGCTTCGTACATTTCGGCAACCGTATCGCCGTCCGGAAGTTCACCGTTTAAATAGTCGGTGTAAATCGGCGTGCCGTCCTCGGGAGTAAGCGCGTACATGGAAATATGACTTGCGCCCGATTCCGCGGCAACCGTAATCGTCTTTCCGATATCGGCTACCGTCTGATTTTTGAGCCCTATCATCACGTCTACGCTGAAATTTTCACCCTTTAAAAGCTTAACGCAATTTTCAAAATCTTTTAAGTTGTGTATTCTGCCCAAGTCTTCAAGCTGACTGTCAACCGCGGTTTGAAGCCCGACGGAAAAGCGGTTTATCCCGCACTTTTTGTACGTTGCTATCTTACCCGCACTTACCGTTCCGGGGTTCATTTCGATAGTGATTTCGGCGTTGTCCGATAAAAAGAAATTCTTCTTCGCGGAAGCCAAAAGCATTGCGATATACTTTTCGTCGATAACCGACGGCGTGCCTCCGCCTATGTACAGCGTATCGAATTTGTAGTTTTTAAGCTGATCCTTTCGCTTTGCCATTTCGCGGTATACGCAAGCCATATAGCTTTCGGCATAACACAGCTTATCGGGAAATGAAGCAAAATCACAGTACGAACACTTTGATTTGCAAAAAGGAATATGTACGTAAATTCCCGCCATTTTACCACCTATAATTTTTAATATCCACTTTATCGTCTATAAAGCCCACGCCCTCGGAAAGGAGCATATTTTTCTGAACGTCGCTTCCACCGAACGCAAAGCCCTTGCTTAGTGAGCCGTCCTTGAACACAACCCTATGGCAAGGAACTATTCCGAAATACGGATTACAGTGAAGCGCCCAACCGACTTGTCGGCTTGCACGCGGTTTGCCTATTGCGCGCGCCACGTCGCCGTATGTTGTCACCTTGCCCTTAGGCACTTGTTTTACAACTTCGTAAACCTTTTCAAAAAAGTTATCCATTTATTTAATTATAAAATGAAACCTCGCATTTTGCAAGAAAAACAACCGTATTTCTACCGCCGTTTTGCATTATAAATTTTTAAGTTCTTCGGGCAACTGCACGCTCGTTGCGTTATAATCAAAGAAATCAATTGAATATGAATAAACACTGATTACCGGAATTTCCTTTCCCTCATCGTCATCAGAAATGTCATCGTCACCGGATGTGTCGTCGTCATCGGAAGCAGCCATGTGATTTTGGGGTATACAATTTTTTGTAACCCAATCTAAATGATAAATTTTACCGTCTTTAAAAGAGATTTTTACGTTCCACTCCAATTCTTCGGAATAGTTAATTACAGCCGAATAGTTGCATTCTTTTTCGTCGAAAGTAAATTTATCGTAAAAGTCGGACAATGACTTATTTTCGTCGCCTACCGGAATAATATCGCCGGTCAAATAAGTCAAGATATCGGAAGTCGATTTAAACAGTTCACTGACATGTTCCTTGCTCCAATCACCGAAATTCCCATCGGCATTTGCAAAGGACATGTAAGTATCTTCGCCCGAAAAATAATATTTTCCGGACATAAAATCGTCATTGACTCCGTCCTCAAACACCGAACTGCTGTCTAATAAACATTCATAATAAATTACGTCAGCGGTTTTATCAACTCTTCCCTTAACGTTTGCATTTACGTCAAACCTTTTTTTGCCGGAAGCATATGCGACGTACTGATTGCTTGCGCAGTTATAAGAATAG
>CAMWLA010000081.1 GCA_947174975.1 uncultured Clostridia bacterium
GGAAATTATTTCCTCGGGCACGGGGTTGACGTCCTGGTACTCGTCAACGAACACGCACGCGTATTTTGAATTTACCTCGCGCTTGATTTCTCCGTTTTCCAAAAGCTTTAAGGTGAGATGCTCCAAATCGTTATAGTCGAGCTTATTTTCGTCGCGCTTTATTTCCGTGTAAGCCGTATCGAAATCCTTCATTACGGCGCAAAACGCCTTTGCGGTAATTCCGCTTTTGAAAAACCTATCTCTTTCGGTTTGCCTATCGGATATATCCCCGCGAATCGCCTTGTACTGCGAATTTATTCCGTCCTTGAACTTTTTGAACTCTTCTCCGAGAGCCTTTTCGTATTCTGACTTGTCCACCGGCTTTCTCGTAACGCAAATAGCGGGTTGGGGCGTGAATATGTCGCTGCCGACAACTCTATCGAGCGTGGAAATCATCTCTTCGAGTATTTTCGTATAAGTCGGGTTTGAGTGGAAAAATTCCTTTGAAAATTTTCTCACTTCGTTTGCAAGCCGCCTATATTTTTCGTCGGCGTCTTTTTTAAGCCTTTCGCAGATTTTATCAAAACCCTCTTCGGTGTAAACGTCTTCGACGCCGTCCAAAAGCACGGTATAATTTTTGTAAATTCTCAGTTCCTCGTAAGCGGAAAGTATAAGCCCCTTTAAGTAGTTATCTCCGCGCTTGCGCCTAAAACATGCAAGCAGAGTTTTGAAATTTTCGTCGTCCTCTTCGTAGTACCTCTCGAACATACCGCTTACCGCGCGGTCCTTGTATTCCCTTGCCAAAGCGTCGTCCGAAGAGATTATATCAAACGTGCCGTCAATACCTATTGCGTAGAAGTAGGTGCGAAGCAGCCTTGCGCAGAACGAGTGTATAGTAGAAATGTCCGCGGACGGAATTTTCGAAAGCTGAATTTTAAGAGCTAGGCGCTTATCCTTATCCGCTTCCGCCATTGCCCCGATTATCGCCTTTCTCAGCTTTTCCTTCATCTGCGCCGCAGCTTTTTTGGTGAAGGTTACCGCAAGCACACTGTCGAGGTCTACGCCGTTTTCAATTGCGCAGACAAGCTTTTGTATCATTACGAAAGTTTTGCCGCTTCCCGCCGACGCGGAGACGATTACTTTGCCGCTTGACTCTATCGCTTCGCGCTGCTGAGCAGTAATTTCCATTATTCGTCCCCCCTGTTCTTTCGTACTATCCGCGCTATATCCCCGCACTTAACCGTTCTCGACGACCTCTCTTCGCCGTCGATACCCGCGGCGAAATTACAGCTGCCGCCCATTTTACAATACTTGCACGCGTCCTCCGCGGGCGAGGGCGAAATATTCCCCTCCAACATTTCGCGCGTTCCCTTGCGTGCAATGAGCGCGGAATACTGCAAAAAGTCCGCAAAGGTTTCGTTATCCATTGCGCTGTCTATTTTCTTGCCGGTAAGATACGCGTCGAAATACGCGCTCTTTTCCTTGGGTTTTAAGGTTGTGTCCGAAGCCGAAACAACGTCGTCGCTTCCGTCCATAAAGCCTTGAAGTCTGAACACTCCGTCCGCCTTGGGCTTATATTCCACCGAGGCGGGGAAATAGTACGCGCCGACCGCGCGTCTGCCGACCGCCGCCGCAGTCAGATACAGCGGAAGCTGAAGCTTCAAGCCCATATAATATTTAGTCACGGACGAGTCGACCGTACCCGTCTTATAGTCTATTATTCTGACCATATCGCCGCAACCGTCGACGCGGTCTATTCTGCCGTTAATACGCACTCCGCCGTCCAAATTAATTTCGCACCGCCACTCGGTGTTTTCAACCTTGAACTGCGAATTTGCAAGCTGTTCGTACATTCCCGCGGTCACTTCGCCCGCTTCCTTAATAAGCTCATCCGCGGTATACTGTCCGCTCTTCGTGTCGGTCAGCGAAGAATAAGCGCCGCTCAAAAGAAGCTTTTTCGCCGCTTCGCCCGCACGTGCGCGCGCTTCGTCCGCGTTAACGCAAGTGCCTATATCGGGGGCAAGCTTTTGAAGAACGGTATGAATAAAGTTACCCGTATCCAAGGGGCGCATAGCGCCCTCCTCGCGCTCTTGCAGTTTAAGCCCTTGCTGCATAAAGTTGCGGTAGGGGCAAGCATAATACGTTTCAAGCGCGGTGGGCGAAACAGAGTCGTACGTTACAAACAGCTCGCGCCCGTACGATACACTGTCGCGCTTTGGCTGCCTTAACGCCGCGTCCGCTTCTTCCTTAAAGCCGTGGTCGCATAAAATCTTGTATACGGTACCCGCCAAAGGCGAGTTCAGCCTTTTAAGTGCGGGCAGCTTTTCGCTGCAATAGTAGGGCGCCAAATACGGTTTATCCCGCTTGATATTCAAAGGAATAACCGCGCCGTGCTTTGCGGAAAACACCGCGGAAGCGTAAGCTATAATTTCGCTTGCATTGCTCTCTTCCCCGCCTTGATGCGCGGGAAAAGACAGATACAGCTCATCTCTGAAAGCGCAGATATTAAGCGCGGTCTGTTCGCGTCTGCGCATATTGACTTGCCTTATCTTGGGGGATATGTCAAGGTTAACGCGTTCCAGCACAGCGATTTCGCCGTCTGTTAAGAGTGACGTGTCCGAGCTGTTTTTTGGAACTCCTTCGGTCAATGAAGCGGCGAAAAGAATATCGCTGCCTGTATTTGCGGTTGCCGCTATATCCCCGACGAAAACCGCGTCCGCCTTGGGTGGAATAAGCGATATTTCGGCTGCGGTAAATCCGCTTTTAAGTATCTTGATATATTCGTTGAGCGGCAAATATGCCCCGCCCAAAATGTTTTCGGCTTCCTCTATTACCGACAGCGCCGCATCGTAAACCCTTCCGCTGAACTCGCTTGCGGTGGGGTAGCTGTCGCGGAATTTTTCCTTTAACGACTGTAATTTTTCCTCGACCTTGAAATCTTCCAAAAGTGCCTTTATGCCCGCCGTAATTTCGGACGGCGTGCCCTTTGCGGGTATGAATTTAAGACCGCGTAGGAAAGTTTCCCTCACCCTCTGCACCGCGGCGTAGTTGAATTTCATATAGTCTAAAATTTCTTGCTTCGGCTCGCGCTTGATGCCGCCTCGGAAATCCGCAAGGCGCAAGGCGTAGTTTCTGTACGCGTCCTTGTCGTCGCGGCTTTCGGGGAACAGCGGGGAAGAAACCACCGCGTCGGTATCCTTCAAGGTGCAGCCCGAATATGCGCAAACAAGATAGTTTAAAATGAATTCACATACGGGGTGTTCGGAAAGCGCGTGCCGTCTGTCCGCATAGTAGGGTATGCGGTACTCGGAAAATATCCTCTCTATCGTGCGTTCCGTCGCAGCGACGTCGGGAAGCATAACGGAAATTTTGCCGTATCTTACCCCGCCGTCAAGCACGTGTTTTTTAATGCTTGCGGCTATAAATTCGATTTCCTCGTCCTCGTCCGCCGCCTCGAAAATATGTATCTTATCCGTCTGCACGGGCGTAAAAGAAAAATATGTTTCGGGGTTGAAAAGGCTTACGCGCAGCGCTTCCGCTTCCGCGTTTAAGGTGCTGGGCGCACGCTCGAATTCGGCGCCGCCGAACTCCTCGGCAATGCCCTCGAATATTGCCGCGCCCTCGTTGACGTAAATTTCCTCTGCTCCGCCTATGAACAGTCCGTACACGTTTTTAGCAGTCTGGAAAGCTGCGCGCACGCACTCCGACGAGGAGCGCGTAAACGACTGGAAGCCCAAAAATATTACCTCGCTTCCCGCTATTTTTTCGCTTGAAGAAATTACGGACGGCAGTTCGCCGAGGTATGCGTTTCTGTCGATTTTTCCGTTCTCTTTGAGGTAATTATCGTATAGCGAATATATGAGCGAGATATCTGAAAGCTTGCTCTCGAGGAGTCCGTCCGCGTTGGCGTTTTTCAGCTCGTCCGCGGAGATTTTCGAGGAATACAAAAGCGCTATCGTATCGTACACCGCGCCAGCGGAAGCCGCCGCTGAAAATTTGCCGAACAGCTTTAAGCTGTCCTTATTGTCCTCTATAATTCTACGTATCGCCATTGCAGAGCCTTGGCTTGAAAGAACGTTACTGCGCTTGCCCATCTCGGACGAGAGGAAGCGCGCAAGGGTATATACGGACACGTCGAACGTTCCGCCGACCGCCGCGCACACCGTCCTTTCGGCGGCGAGCGTAAGTCTGTCCTCGCAGAAGATTACGGTGTTTTTACCCTTCTCTTCGTTAGAGGCGATTATTTCTTTAAGTTTTTCAAGCGCAACGGACAGCGCGGGAACTATAATAGATTTAATCATAGCTTTATTATACCACAGCTTGTACGTATTTTTAAATAATTTATGGCATAAAAGTTTTTACAATTTTAAAATAATATGTTATACTTAACCTATGAAAAACAAATTCAAACTTATATCCGCAGCGTTTGCGGTAGGTATGGCTGTCACCCTTGCGGGCTGCGGCGGCTGTTCAAGCTGTTCAAGCTGCAACGGCAACTCCGCTTCCAATACGCTTACCCGCTCCAACTGGTATACGGGGACAAGCTACAACGGAATTCAGCCGTCGTTCATCGAGGGACGCGATAATTTCAGTCCGGAAATAATAACCTACAACGTAACCCATTCCGAAACGGCTAAAAACCCTAATTTTTCGGTTGAATACGAAGCCGGCAAATTTATTACCGAGTTTTACGCAACCGAGTATAGCTGGAAGCAAGACGGTATCCCCGCAGGCTATGCGAACGACCAAGTCGACAGCGAAATCGTTTACGTGTATAAAAACACGCTTGATATCCGCGTCAAATACAAGATGAAGGTCGGCGACAAGCGCGAAAGCGACTGGTTTGACGACCACGTTGAAACGGTCAGTTATTTCCGCGCGGCGGGCAAAAATCTTCAACCCGTAAAAAGCACGCAAACTATTGTAAGCGCTTCCCCCGCCAACCTTCAACCCAAAACGCTGGAAGACGCCTATAAGGAAATTAACGTATCATACGAAAATTTCTACGATTATAGCTGCACAAAGGTTTTCTGCAAAACCAACGATAACGGCAATAAGACGGAAAAGGAATACGGCAGACTTGATAAGCTTTCAAACGCACTCTTCGACAATTCGTCGCTGTATATCGTGGCAAGAAGCTTTTTGAAATCTTCGTCATCCGTTTCGCAGTCGATTTGTCTGTTTTCCGCAGCGGCGGGCGGTGCCGATACCTACGCGGTTGAGGGCGTTGACAGCGGGCTTACCAACACCGAACGCGATAACTATACGGAAGCGCTTGCAAAGCAAGGACTTTATAACCGCAGCGGCGATGACGACAGAGTTGAAGCAACGGCGGTTAAGGTTTCCTATGCGGGCGGAAATCTGCAAGGCACGGCACAGACGATATGGTATGCGGCGATTCCGAAAAACAGCGGCAACAACGTTTCGCGCGCAACTATGCTTAAGCTTTCCGTTGAGCTTAGCTTCAGCTTGGGGACGCTTAACTATTCTTTAGAAGAAGTAAATTCGACCCTCTGGAACGCCTAACAAGCCTAACGCTTGAGCGATGTATCTTAATCGCTAATCAAGACATTTACTTTATCACTAATCAAACATTAAGAGCGCGGACTTTCGTCCGCGCGCCGGTTTATTTTCGCATAAAATTTTTTAATTAAAGTATAATCAAATTACAAATTAAATGATATAATAATACCGTA
>CAMWLA010000082.1 GCA_947174975.1 uncultured Clostridia bacterium
TGATCGTGGTTGGTGTTGACGATGAGTTTGACTCGGAATATATCAAAATACCTTCAACCTATCAAGATATTCCCGTCGGTAAAATTTCGTACGACGCATTTACAAATAATCTTAAATTAAAACATGTAATTATACCAGACGGAGTAAAATCAATCGGTGAAAATACGTTTGAACACTGTTTTAACCTAATAAGTATAGCTATCCCGGACAGTGTAAAGTCTATCGGGGAAAGAGCATTTATGAACTGTTCCCGACTTAAAGAAGTAAATATTCCGAATATAGAAAAAATTAATGATAGCGCTTTTAGCAACTGCGGCTTTACGGAAATTAAGATACCTGAAGGCGTAAAATCTATCGGTACATATGCTTTTGAACTTTGTACAAAGCTAACAAGCGTAACTATCCCCTCTACCGTCACTTATATATATCACGCGGCATTCAGAAGTTGCAGCAATTTGACGGATATATATTATAACGGCACAAAAGAACAATGGTGGCTTTCAATCGAAAAAGAAGAAGGTCCGTTTTCAAATTGGGATGATGCCTCGTGGGACGCACATACGGGAAATTATATCGTACATTGTACTGACGGCGATATTAAATAAATTCAATTTGCATTAAAAAAGGAACTTCGAATGAAGTTCCTTTTTTTTATTAATTAGTTCCAGTAAGCAAACGAGTCAACGTTGAATTTACCGCTCTTTCCCACTATCTTAATGACGTGGTCGCCATTCGCAAGCGCATCGCCGGTATACATATAGGCAAGCGAGCATTCTGAAACCTTGATATTGTAGCGGTCAAAGACGGCGCTATCGTAGCCCGCATTTCCGGATGACGACAAATCAACGTTTCCAGCAACTAATTTACCGTCCAAATAGATATCGACTGTACCGTAATCGGCAGACTTATTTGCAAAATAAGCAACTCTTGTTCCGGTGAAGTGGTATTCTACGCTGGCTCCGGCGTTTGCTTGGTAAACAATACCGAAATTACTTAATTTATCCGTAGTATTCCAATTACCGTCGTATCTTACACAGAAGTCACTGGGTGAAACAAGTATTCCTTTGGAGTAAGATATATAATTTGAGAACACGATACTGCACATTGCAAAATATCTGCCGTTGTCCGTCTTGGTAACAACAAGCTTATAATACCTGATTTTAACGGGGTCAAAGTTAAACGACATATTTTTTGCGTTAGCGGGCGAATCCGTCACTTCGGTTACAAGTGTATCAAAATTTTTACCGTCGGTACTGCCGTATATTTTGAAGTTTTTAACCATACCGTTATTGCCGACGCTACCCTTATAACCGTTGAAGTAAACGCGGTTAACCGTACATTCTGCACCTAAATCAACCACAAGCTCGAACGGCTTATCTTCGGTTATAAATACATTCTTTTCTGAATGGTAGTACGTATTTACGTTACCATCAAACATATTTGTAATGGGCTGACTGGCGTCCCAAGGATTGTGGCTGACGGAAACAAGCTTATTACCGGAAGCCCAAACCTTATTTTCAGACGTATAACTATAATTATATTCATTCTGGAAATGGTACTCAGTCTCAAATTTTTTGGAAGAATCGTCCCTGACCATTTTGTCCAGCTCAACCGAGGCGTTTGTAATTGCGGACGCATTTGTAAACGCGGCAAACGTTCCGTCGGCTTGCTTAGAAGCAACACCTACGCCGAAGAAATCGTTTTCTTTCGTTACGAGAAGTACGACCTTGAAATGAACGTAGTTTTTAGCGGTAGTAAACTTGTGTTCAGAATATTCGTTAGCGTTATACGCGTTACCGCTTGTTCTGTTAATCGTTAAAGCACTTTCCCAAGTTGCGCCGTTATCGTAGGAAAGATATAGCGTTGCCTTACCTCTGCCTTTCAAAGTAAAGCGGTATGTATTTGCAGCTGAGAGATACATAGCGCCTTCCATAGTCTGCAAAGTTTTATTATTGGGCATTACCCTATAGTTTTTGCTGTTTGCATCGTACTTATCGTCGTCGTAATTCCAACCGGCTTGCCAAATCTGGGTATTAGTTTCTTGCGTGCAAACATTTTTATTGGTTTCGGTGCTGCTGTAGTTTCCGAAATCAAAAGTTTTGGTTGACGCATTGTAAATTGCATTGGTTGCAGGCACGTCAGCTTCGTTATCATAAACGTAAGTTGTTCTGTTCAAATTCGTATCAGAACTTTGTTTAAGGTTTATAACGAGGTCAACGTCCTCAACGATAAACGCGCCGTCATCCTTTGTAATTCTGAGTTTAACTCTGAAGTTGCCGGAATACAGTCCGTCCGCGCCGTTTTTAGGCGTGTATTTAACGAGATTATTTTCAAGCATTTCAACTTTGCCGTTTTGAGGTTGGGTTACACTTACAACTTTCGCAGTGAAACCATCGGGAATTACAAGATTTTTATTTGAATAACTGCCGTTGCCGTTACGGTTATTGAAATCCATTGTAAACTCACCGCTGCCGTATGAGAAAGGCTGTGCCGTGGTTATATATTCTTTTTGATTATCCCTAATAATACTTCTGCCGACTTGATATACCGAAGATACCGGTACGAACATTGGATAATTTTTTTCTTTAACAGCATCTACAGCTGATTTTTCAATATTGCCGATTTTACCGGGGTTCCCTTCACCGCCGAGAGTTTCACCTATACCGTAATTGAGGAAATCGGTAAAATAGTACGTCATATCGTAGTGGGTTGCATTAACAAGATTATTGTAGTAAATTGTTGAACCCGCTTCCCTTCCGCCGCGTGCGGCTGCAACAAAGTTATCCTGCCCGATATTGTGCAGAAGCGTTGCGTATGCAGACAAGTCGAATATCTTATTGCCGGCGGCAGACGTAGGTAAAGCCAAGCACATAGCCCATGCGGGATCGCTATATCTGCCCCAGCCGCTAAGTCCGCTCGTAATAGTCATATTTCTGCTTTGGGAAATTCTTGTATAAAGTGAATAAGAAACAAGCGTCGTTGCGTTATTTGATACTTCACCGCCGTTGCCGAAACCGTAGCCTTGCCAACAGTGGTTATACTCGTGCATGGTTCCCCAAGAGCCGCCGTTGACAAATTTATTATAATTCAGCGCCTCGGCAAGCCAGCTGGGAGGGCAAACAACGCCGTTACGCCCGGGGTTTGCAAAAGCCGCACCTGCAGCAATGTAGCAGTCACCGATAATATACACAGGAGCGCTGGAAGCCGAAAGACCGTTAGCGGCTACACGTGTTGATACTTCAGCAATCTTATCCCACAAAACAGCTGCATCCGTGCAGTTTTCATAAGTGAAATCTTTGAGTGCAAGACCGCCTGAAGACGTATGTTTAGTCGTCGTAAAACGCACCGAATCATACACTTCCAAATCGAAATAAGGAGCGGTTGAAGCTTTGTCAAGCTCATACTCCTCGGGAGTGGTCGAACCAAGAATAAAGTTCTGATACCTAACGCCGCCAGAAATCGTCACGGAAATATTTTGTGTGGCATTGATGTTAACGGGAGAGAAATAGATAGGCCCGCCGAAGAAAGAGCCGACGTATGCCGTAACCGTATCCGCTTTATTATCCTTTACTGTTGAATCGTTAATCAAAAAGATACTGAGGATATCGGGCATACGGTTCAATCCGGTACCTTTAATACCGTTCCCCGAAGTTTCCATAGATACGTGTTGCCCGAGGTTATAGTTCTGTCCTATAAGTACCTTTATGCCGCCTGCCGCCCGATAGTCGCTTTGGGACATCTCAATTTTAATTACTTCGCCGGCAGGTGCATATAACCCGGTAATCTGGGTCGATAAAAGTTTTGTGTGAGTATATGCCGTAATCGTCTTAACAATACGGGGTTCGTCGTCGGAAAGTCCGCCGCCGAAATGAGTGAGCGCAGCCGTATGTTTGTACAGCTTTCTGTATTCCTCGTTATACTGTTTGTTTACTGACGTGGAACCCTCTTCTGCGGGCGTGTTGTTCCCCTCTTCTTCGTTACCGCCCGAAATGACGTCGCCTTCACCTTCCTCGTCGTTACCGCCCGAGCCGACATTGGTAGAGTAAAGAACGCGTTGACCGTTCTTTAAAAGATAGCCCTCGGAGTCAATTGCATCGTAAATGCCTAACGACTTCCATGTCGGCGTAGGAGAAAGCGCGCGGCTCTCCCTAATAAGACCGTCTCTTTCTTCGGCAGTGTATCCCTTGAGAACCTTGCCGTACGCAGGATATTCCTTTACGCCGTAGGTTGCATGTTCGTCAACTACTCCAACCACGGGCTTAACAATTTCACTCTTTGAAAGAGTGCGTATGTATTCCGACTTCTGAGTTGCTATAGCCGTGCCCTTTTCGTAACCGCCGTTAACTTCGGTAGCTTTTACGCCGTCCCAGTCGCTATCGTCTATACCGACCTTCACGAAGTTGGCATCGTCGTCAAACCTATCATAGTTGTAATGCCCGGGATCGACGGGCGTAGAACCTCCGCCGTTATCACCAGAATCACCTTTACCGCAACCAGCTACGCCGAAAGTAAATACAGTAGCCAGTGCACAGCTTAATATAGCCGTTAACTTTTTACCTAATTTCATTTAAACCTTTCCTTTTAAATTTATTTCTACTATATTTTATATGATTTTGTTATAAAAATCAAGCACTAAATTATACCTAAAATAAAATACGCATAGTGCGCGTGATTAACAAAAAGTTAAACGCGCGCACTTTTTTTGATTTATCTGCCGTATTTTTTTTCGATTGCGGTTATCTTATCCACTCTGCGCTGATGTCTACCGCCTTCAAACTCTGTTTTTAAGAAAATATCGACGATTTCCAAAGCGTAGCCTACACCTACCACTTTTTCACCCATTGCCAAAACATTGGCGTCGTTATGCCGACGGGTAAATTCAGCACAGTACGAATCGTGACAGTGCGCACACCTAACCCCGGGAACCTTATTTGCAACCATTGAAACGCCTATACCCGTAGAGCAAATAATTATTCCCTTTTCGCATTTACCGCAAGCAACAGCCTCTGCAGCTGGCAAAGCGAAGTCGGGATAGTCGCAGCTTTCAAAACTGTTCGTTCCGAAATCGGTAATCTCGTGACCGTTCGCTTTTAAATGGGCAATTATTTCATTTTTTAAATTAAGTCCGCCGTGATCCGCAGCAATTGCAATTTTCATCGTTACTCTTCCCTATAATTTTTTATATAATTATTGATTATGTAATCGCAAGCGGAACTCAGTGCGTCACGCGTTGCCCTATAAGCCGCAATATCCCTACCGTAGGGGTCTGGAATATCGTAGCCGCAGATATCCCTTATGCACGTAACGTTTCCGCAAGCTTCAAGCATTTGCTTTTGCGCAGTCGTCATACAGATGACGAGTGTATTTGCCGCTATAATTTTTTGCGTCAGCTGTTTAGGCGCAAAATCATCGACAGTTATGCCTACTTCCGCTAGCGCCGTTCTACTGTTAGGGCTTATCGTACCGCCTACTTCCGCGTTGATACCGCACGATGAAACGCTCCACCACTTTATTTTGTTTTTCTTAATTTTGTCGCGCAAAAGGGCTTCCGCCATAGGACTGCGGCAAGTATTGCCCGTGCAGACAAAAAGTATTTTTTTCCTTTTCATTAGCTTTTACACGCCTTTTCAAGTC
>CAMWLA010000083.1 GCA_947174975.1 uncultured Clostridia bacterium
GATTGAAGGGCTTGCGACCAAAAAACGACTGCTTTTGCACTGTTGCTGCGCGCCTTGCTCTTCCGCGTGCCTTGAAAGGCTGTTTCCTTATTTCGATATAACCGTGTTTTTCTATAACCCGAATATCGAAACGGAAGAATATTTAAAGCGCAAAGCGGAACTTTTGCGGCTGATAAAAGAAACCGGCTGGGCAAAGGAGCTTGACTGCGAACACGAAAAGCAAAATTACTACTCTACTGTCCGCGGGCTTGAAAACGAAAAAGAGGGCGGAAAACGCTGCGAAGTCTGCTTTAAGCTAAGGCTTGAAAAAACCGCGGAAACCGCGGAAAAGCTGAACTTCGATTACTTTGCAACCACCCTCACCATTAGTCCGTTGAAGAATGCAAATCTTATCAATTCGATAGGCGAACAGCTTGCCGAGGGCAAAAAAGTAAAGTGGCTTTATTCCGACTTTAAAAAGCGCGACGGTTATCTGAACAGCTTGCGCCTTTCGGAAAAATATGACTTATACAGACAAGATTATTGCGGCTGCGTTTACAGCATAAATAGAGACTGAGGTTTATATGGATATTAACAGATATAGTCCGTCATACGGAATCGAGCAAAATCATTTAACTAAGCTTGCCGATTATTCCACGGAAGAAATTTTTGAAATTTTATATGCTACGAAGGCAATGAAAGCCAAGTTTATGGCGCACGAAAGCACGGGCATTTTGCAAGGCACTACCGTTGCAATGCTGTTCGGCGATACTTCTATGCGTACGCGTTCCGCGTTCGAGATAGGTGTTCGTCAGCTTGGCGGCGTGTGCGTGAATTTGCCTTACAGCCAGGACGATATGCAAGCGGGTGAAAACGTAAAGGATATCGTAAACGTGGTTTCGCGTTACGGCGTGGGCGCGCTTGTTACGAGAAGTATCGGTCAAAGCGATTTGGAAGAGTTTTGCGCGGTTTCCCCTATTTCCATAATCAATTCGGGCAACGACGATTACAGCCCTTTGCAGACCCTTTGCGATTTGTACACTATCTGGGAAAAGAAAGGCAAGCTCGAAGGGCTTAAAATTGCATACGTGGGCAAGGGTGAAAATAACGCAAATTCCCTTATTATGGGCGCGATAAAGTGCGGTATGGAAGTTGCCGTGGCAACCCCCAAACAGTTTGCGCTTAAAAAGGAACACTTAACGCGCGCAGAACAGTACGGAAAAATTACGATTACCCAAAACCCCGTCGAAGCCGTCAAGGACGCGGATATTATCTACACAGACAACTACAGCTACCACACCCCTCTTACGGCAAAGGATAAGGAAATTCTTTTGCCCTATCAAGTGAACAATTCGCTTTTGAGCGTTGCAAAGCATACCGCGATATTTATGCACCCTCTGCCCGCTTCGCGCGGGGTCGAGGTTACAGCGGACGTTATAGACGGACGCCTAAGCGCGGTACTCGAACAAGGCGAAAACAAGCTGCACCTTTTAAAGGCAGTTTTGGCATTGCTGATAAAATAATTAAATGCAAAACCAAGCCCCGCCGTGCGCTGCACGGCGGGGTATTTTTATTCCGCCTATTTATTTTTAACCGAGCTGAACGAAAGATCGCCGTCCTTGACAATAACGGAAACCGTTTCGTCGGGAAGAACGTTGCCCGACAGAATTTCGTCGGAAAGTCTGTCTTCTATGCGCTTTTGAATTATGCGCTTTAAAGGGCGGGCGCCGAACATATCGTTATATCCCTCGTCAACAAGCTTTAATATAGCTTCGTCGGTTACTTTCAAGGAAATATTGTTCGCCTTTAACCTTTCGCAAAGTCCGTCGATTATCTTGTGGCAGATTTCGGCGGCTTCCTCTTTGGTAAGCTTGCGGAAGATAATTATATCGTCAAGTCTGTTTAAGAATTCGGGCTTGAATTGCTCTTTCAAAGCTTCGTTGATATTGTCCTTCATATTGTCGTAGCCGTCGTTTTCGGAAGAAGTGAAACCGAAGTTTGACATCTTCTTAATCTGGCTTGCGCCGACGTTCGAAGTCATAATAATTATCGTGTTTTTAAAGTTGATTACTCTGCCCTTGCTGTCGGTAAGTCTGCCGTCGTCCAAAATCTGCAACAGCACGTTAAATACGTCGGGGTGGGCTTTTTCAACCTCGTCGAAAAGAATTACGCTGTAGGGCTTTCTTCTCACCCTTTCGGTAAGCTGACCGCCGCTGTTATCGTCGTAACCGATATATCCCGGAGGCGCGCCGATAAGCTTTGATACGGAATGCTTTTCCATAAATTCGGACATATCGACCCTAATCATAAGCTTTTCGTCGCCGAACATGCACTCGGCAAGCGCCTTTGCAAGGTCGGTTTTACCTACGCCCGTAGGGCCTACGAAAATGAACGAGCCTATGGGTTTATTCGGTTCGGAAAGCCCCGCGCGCGCACGGCGTATTGCGCGTGAAACTGCGCTGACGGCCTCGTCCTGTCCTATTATTCTCTTATGAAGATTTTCCTCCAAGTGCAAAAGCTTTTCGCTCTCTTGCTCGGTTAATTTCAATACGGGAACGCCCGTCCAGCCGCTTACTATTTCCGCAATTTCGTTGCTTGCGATTTTGGGAGAAGAGTCGTGCGCTTCGCTCTTCCAGTCGGAATCGCGCTTTTTGATTCTTTCGTGCAAGTCGTTGATTTCGTCGACGAGCTTTTGGGCTTGAGAATAGTTTTCGCCCTTTGCCGCCTTGTTCTTTTCCAAGTTCAGTCTTTTGATTTTTTCTTCGAGCTCTTTGACTTCTTCGGGGCTGTTAAGGCTGTTTAAACGCGCACGCGACGCGGCTTCGTCGATTAAGTCAATCGCCTTATCGGGAAGATATCTGTCCGTAATATATCTGTCGGAAAGTGTTGCCGCGGCAATAATCGCCTCGTCGGTAATTACTACTTTATGGTGCGCTTCGTACTTGTCGCGAAGTCCGCGCAAAATTGCAATAGTATCTTCAACCGTGGGTTCTTCCACTTGAACGGGCGTAAAACGGCGCTCTAAGGCGGAATCTTTTTCGATATATTTTCTGTATTCTTCCAAAGTGGTTGCGCCGATGGTCTGCAATTCGCCGCGGGCAAGCATGGGCTTTAAGATGTTCGCCGCGTCCATATTTCCCTCGGACGTTGCGCCCGCGCCCACTATTGTATGAATTTCGTCTATGAAAAGTATTACGCTACCGTTATTTTTTATCGAATTAATGGCGTTTTTAAGCCTTTCCTCAAAGTCGCCGCGGTATTTCGCACCCGCAACCATTCCGACGAGGTCAAGCGAAAAAACTATCTTGTTTTTCAGAAGATCGGGAACTTCGTTTTTAACTATCGCTTGCGCAAGTCCTTCCACTACCGCACTTTTACCTACGCCCGGTTCACCGATAAGCACGGGGTTGTTTTTGGTACGGCGGGACAGAACCTGAATAATTTTGTCTATTTCTTTCTTTCTGCCGATTACGGGGTCGATTTTACCCTCGCGCGCTTTCTGCGTTAAATCGGTGCCGTATTGCGAAAGGGAAGAATCAAGCCTCTTTTCGCTTTTACCGTTGTTTTCGGTTACTTTTTTTGCCGGTTTGACGTCCGAAGTGCCGAAGAAAACCTTGCTTATCGCCTCGAAAGGGTTATCGTCATCGTCGTCATCATCGTCAAGCGCTCCGTTGTTAATAGCAAGCTCCAACTTGGAAGCAAGCTTGGGAATACTTACGCCCAAGGCGCGCAGAATGCGCATTGCAAGACAGTCGCTTGAAGACATTACCGCAAGTAGCATATGCTCGGTTCCCGCAAGCGAATCTTCGCCGTTGACGTCTATGGAAACCTCAAGCGCGCGTTCGATCATATGCTTGGTGCGCGGGGTGTAACCGTTTATGTTTGAGCGTCTGTCAATCGAACGGACGAAATATTCGCGGTACATCGTTTCGCTTACTCCGCATGAGGTAAGCAGCTTGTATGCGGTGCAGTCGGGGCAGTTAAGCATAGCGAATACGATATGCTCGCTTCCTATATAACTGCACTGAAAAGCCCTTGCCGCTTCCTCCGCAGTGTTAATTACGTTTTGCAAATTATCCGTAAATCTGTTTATATATTCCATTAAACGCTCCTATTTCTTCATATTTTCAAATGCTTTTTTGCAGCACTGCGCGCGGTAAACGTCGCGCTCGGTTGCAGTAAGCTGCTGCGCCGCCGCAGCCGTTATGTTGGACGGACTCAGCTTTACGACTAAATCGTCTATCTGAGAAACGTCGGGAATTTCGATATATCCGAGGCACGCGCCCAGCTTTACTTTCGCGCAAAGCCTTATAAATTCGCGCGTGGAAATCTTAGCGCAGTTGGTAAGTATTCCGTAAGACCTCAAACACTCGTCTTGTATTTCAAGCGCGCTTGGTCCGTGCAAAAGATTCTGCCGTTCAACGGCTTCGTATTTGCAGATTTTTTTAACGACTTCTTCTACTTGGTTTAATATCTCTTCTTCCGTAACGCCGAGCGTCACTTCGTTGCTTATCTGATATTTATAGCCCTCGGCGTCGCTCCCCTCGCCGTACACTCCGCGCACGGTAAGCCCCAAATGCGCAATACTTCTTACGATTTTGGGCATAACGCCGTTAATGGTAAGCGCGGGCAAAAACTGCATGACCGACGCCCTAAGTCCCGTGCCGAGGTTCGTCGGACACGCGGTCAAAAAGCCGAACTGCTCGTCATAAGCGAACTTCATAGAGTTTGAAATGCGGTTGTCGATTTCCGACATAGTGTCGTACGCAAGGCGCAAATCAAGCCCCTTTACTATGCACTGCTCGCGAAGGTGGTCTTCTTCGTTTATCATTATCGAAACGCTTTCCTCTCTGTTTATGAGGGCGGCGGAAAGATACTTGTTTTTAATTAGCTTCGGGCTGATTAAGTGGTCTTCCATTAAGCTGACCGCTTGTTCGCCCGAAATCGAATCCATATAATAAAGCTTGAATTCGTCAAATTCGGAAAGCCCCGATGAAACCAGCCTTATTATCTCTTTGGCTTGTTTTTCGCTTTTAATGTGCGACGGAAACGGATAGCCTTCCAAGTTGCGCGCAAGGCGGATTCGCGTAGACACGACGGTGCCGTCAGATATTCTGTCCATTTCCGCCTCCGTGCAAGGTTTTCTTTATTGCGTTTATCTGTCTGTTAAGGCGGTCGGCTTCTTTGAAATTTTTAACGCGCAGTGCGTTTTCAAGCTGTTCTTTAAGTCCGCGAAGCTGTCTGTGTAAGCCGAGTTCGTCCATATTTTTGCCGACTTTTCCTATATGCTCCACTTTGCCTTGAATGCGCAGAATCGAGGGAATAAGCTCTTCCTTAAAAACGTCGTAACAGCTGGCACAGCCCAAAAGTCCCGTTCTTTCAAAGTCCGCCAAAGTGGTACGGCAGACGGGGCAAACCTTTTTGCGGGGCGAAGGCGCGCTGAAAAATCCCGCCCAAACGGAATTGTTCGCCTTGTTGTTATGCTCGCCGTATAAATCGGCGTAGCAAAAAGCGCAAAGGTGATATTCAAATTTGTTTCCGTTTACTTTTTCAAAGTAGTTGACTACTGCCGGATTTTTTTTACAGCGCTGACAAAGCATCGTTTAGTCCTTATATTTC
>CAMWLA010000084.1 GCA_947174975.1 uncultured Clostridia bacterium
CCCCCCCCCCCCCCCCCCCCCCCCCCCCCCCCCCCCCCCCCCCCCCCCCCCCTTCCCCCCCCCCCCATAAGAGAATTGGAAAATAATACAAAGGAGCTTAAAATGGAAGAAATTTTAAAAGTTGAAAACTTATCAAAGACTTTCAAGCTGTCCAAAAAACAGCAAAAGCTTGAGCGGACTGCAACAAAAGTGAAGGTTGCGGTTTATAACTTATCTTTTTCCGCGTATAAGGGGGAAATATTCGGGTTGTTAGGGCCTAACGGCGCGGGTAAAACCACCACACTCAGAATGTTGGCAACACTTATCAAACCCGACAGCGGGGATGCATTTATTGACGGAAACAGCATAATTACCCAAGAAGAGCAAGTGCGCCGTAAAATCGGTTTTTTGACAAGCGAATTAAAACTTGAAGACTTTTTTACGCCGAATTATCTTTTCAATTTCTTCGGCGAATTGTACGGGATGGAAAAATCGGCGATAGAAGACCGCAAAAGGAATCTTTTTTCTCGGTTCGGTATAGATAGATTTGCCGAAGTAAAATTTTCAAACCTTTCTACGGGAATGAAGCAAAAAGTTTCGCTGGTAGTTTCAATCGTTCACGACCCCGAGTTTATTATTTTCGACGAGCCTACAAACGGGCTTGACGTGCTTACCGCAAAGGTGGTTACTGATTTTGTGTCGGAGCTTAAAAACGACGGTAAAACGATAATTCTTTCAACACATATTTTTAACCTTGTCGAAAAACTGTGCGATAGGGTGGGTATAATAATCAACGGCAAGCTTGTAAAAATAGATACGCTTGAAAATCTTACTAAAGAAAAGAGCCTTGAGGATACATTTTTTGATATTTACAGAGAGGTCGCGGGGGAAATAATATGAAAAATATTTTAACTATTTTAAAGAAAGAATTTGCCCGCTTTTTCAAGGATCGGAGGATGGTACTTTCGATTTTTCTTCCCGGAATTATGATTTTTTTGGTCTATACGTTGATGGGAACTATAATGGAGAAAGTCAATAAAGTAGACGAAAATCAGAAATATACGGCTTGCGTCGACGAGAATATGCCCGATGTGCTTTCAGACCAGCTGAGTTTGATTCTCGATATTAAAGAATATGAATCTATTGATACGGCAAAGGCAGACGTTGCCGAGGGCAAGTTGGATCTTGTTATACTGTTCCCGCAGAATTTTATGCAAGCAATTGAAAATGGTGCTTCGCCCGACATCCAGATATATTTTAATTCTGCTGAAGATAACTCGGCAAACGGCTACGGCTTAGTATGCGGAATATTGGAAACCTTCAAGCAAGCCTACGCACAGCCTGTGTTCACAATTAATAATGACGTGCTCGGCGACCTTGCGGAAGAGCGCGCAACCGTAGGGAAAGTTCTTTCAATGATTATGCCAATGCTGATGTTCTCGCTTTTGGCGTCCGGCTGTATTGCGGTTGCGCCCGAAGCAATAGCCGGTGAAAAAGAAAGAGGAACGCTTTCTACGGTCCTCATTACGCCTATAAAACGCTGGCAGCTTGCTTTCGGTAAAATAATAAGCCTTGCGTGTTTTGCGACGCTAAGCGGGATTTCAAGCTTTATAGGGCTGATTTTATCGCTTCCTAAGCTTATGAACGGTGTTGTAAGCGGCGATACTGCCGCATACTATTCAGTAGGCGATTACTTTATGTTGCTTGCGCTTATCGTCTCGGTGGTACTTGTCATAATTTCAGCATTTTCAATAGTCTCCGCGTATGCAAAGAGTGTAAAGGAGGCAAGCTCGTTAATTGCGCCGTTAATGATAGTAATCATTCTTTTGGGCTTGTTCTCAATGTTCACGTCTACGCCCGAACTGGGCTTATATGCGATACCGCTACTCGGCAGCGGGTTTGCATTCTCATCTATAATGACGTTTACGATATCTCCGATAGGATTTGTTCTTTCGATTATTTCAAATCTTGTCGTAGCGGCTCTGCTTATAGTTGCGCTCAGCTTTATGTTTAAGAGTGAAAGAATAATGTTCAACAAATAAAAATAAATCGTCCGAAATATTTTCGGACGATTATTTTTTAAGAAGCTGTGCAGTCTTTTTTGCCGCAATAAGCCGAAGCGTAAACTTTACAGGTGGCTACTTCAAAGCTACCTTATGGCACACCGAATTAGCTGTTTAGTGCTGCTATATCCCTATCCTGACACGGTTCGCAGCGTTCGGTTGCATAAGACCTTGATATCAACACCCCTTATAAAGCGCAGCCTTCCACATATTACGTCGAGAAAGACATTCGGTCCTGCTATAGCGGATTGCAGGTACAGGGCACCGCTAACTCCCCACTTAGCACAGTAAAATTATTTTAACAGAAAACGTTTCTTTTGGCAAGCAACTTTGCAAGGTTTTAATTGACAAATTTGAGGCTATATTTTAAAATATAAATTAGATTGCTAAAAACGAGGTAGAATAATGTCGGAAAATTGTTCACACGATTGTTCTTCGTGCAAGGAAAGCTGTTCTTCGCGTGATAAGAAAAGCTTCATTAAAAGTCCGCACAAGCTAAGCGATATTAAAAAAGTAATTGCTGTTGTCAGCGGGAAAGGCGGAGTAGGTAAATCCATGACTTGCGCATTATTGGCTGCCGCTTCGCAAAATAAGGGTAAGGTAACTGCCGTAATGGATGCAGATATTACTGGTCCGTCGATACCTAAAATGTTCGGCATCCACAAACACGCAACGGGTGACGGAACCGGTATACTTCCCGTAGTTTCCGATAGCGGAATACAAGTTATGTCAATGAACGTCTTGCTTGAAAACGAGGATGAACCCGTAGTATGGCGCGGTTCCCTTATAGCGGGGACGGCACTTCAATTCTGGACGGACGTAATCTGGACGGGAGTAGATATTATGTTTATAGATATGCCGCCCGGAACCGGCGACGTACCTTTAACCGTATTTCAGAGCATTCCCCTCGACGGAATTATCATTGTTACGTCGCCTCAAGATTTGGTTGGAATGATTGTGAAAAAAGCCGTTAATATGGCAAATATGATGAACGTGCCTATCTTGGGTATTGTTGAGAATATGAGTTATATCAAATGTCCCGACTGCGGAAGAAAAATTTCGGTATTCGGTGAAAGCGGAGTAGATGCTATTGCGCTTGAAAACGGTATTCCGGCAGTTGCAAAGATCCCTATTGACCCGGAACTCACTAAAGCTGCTGATAGCGGTAAAATCGAAGAACTCGAACATAATTACCTTTCCGATTTCTTAGATAAAATAGTCAAAAACCTTAAATAAGCAAAACGCGCGAATTAATTCGCGCGTTAATTTTTTTCAGGCAAGTACTTCCAATACCGCACCGGCATATAGCCTTTCATTTGCTTTTCGTGCGGGCGTTCTTTGATATTTACCGATTTATAGTATTTTTTCCAAAGGTTCTCGAACGCCTTTTCGTTTTCGGATAAATAAACTTCCGCTTCGCCAGCACAACCCATAATCCATTGACTGCCGTTATATATTCCGGCGGTTTTTCTCTTTAAGTCATGAATAATGAACCTCTCGGATTTAAGTCTTGCGGCAAAATGCGGCATAAGTAAATCGGTGATATCGTTATCAGGAGAATAGGGGGCGTAAAGTATACCGCCGGCGCATTCCATAAACCGTAAAAAACCCGTAAAGCGGTGTGTTTCGTAAGTAATTTTGTGAACTATATCGTTAAGCTGAATGACTTCGGGCAGACTTAAACGCTTTCTTATAGGCGCTTTAATTTGCATAAGCTTTCTAATATAGTCAAATGCAATCTGTTCTTTGCGAGTATCGCAGCTTCGCAGAGAAAGCAAAATTTCTTCTTCGGCATAAGGATCGTATTTTGCAATTCCGTTCCGAACCCGTTCGCATTTTCCCGTATCGCCGTCTACATATATTATTTGGCTGTCGAGAGAAAGCTGAATTTGATTATCCGAAGTTATTACACATTCCTTTTCGGCGAAAGCATCAAACACGGCAGTAAAAAAAGATATGACGGAGCCGTCGGTAATAAAAAATTTCATAAATTACCCGTAAGTGCGGAAATGGCGGTAGACGGTTCCGAGAACATAGAAAGCTGTTCGCTTTCGTCTTTTGCACCCGCAATTAAAAGAGATGTTTTAACTTGTGCAATACTGTCAGAGCCGTAGAATTTCCCTCTGCAAGTAATAAAGTGTTTTGCCCTTTTTAATACGACGCGCATTTTTGCAAGGTTATCAAAGTCGAGCTTAGCAAATCTTCTCGCTTCGGTAATTCTGTATGCGCTTTTTGCACCTATACCGGGAACACGTAAAAGAGTTTCAAGCGGGGCTGTGTTAATTTCTATAGGAAAAAGATGCATATTTCTTAACGCCCAAGCGCATTTGGGGTCGTAATCGGGTGAAAGATTTTCATCTTCGTCACAAATTTCGTTTACGGCAAAACCGTAAAAACGTATCAGCCAATCGGCTTGATATAATCTATGTTCCCTCAAAAGCCCCGCGCCGACAGCGGGCAATTTGCTACTTTGAACTACCGGAATGTAAGAGGAGTAGTACACGCGTTTCAAATTCATATTTCTGTACAACGCTTCTGTAAGCTTTAAGATCTGTCCGTCCGGTTCGGGAGACGCGCCTATGATCATTTGCGTTGTCTGCCCTGCGGGTAAAACCTTACCGCGCCGTACTTTGTTTTGCTTGTCGTATTCAATTGCCGTGTTCAGGCTTTTCATAGGAAGTAGAAGGCTTTGTTTCGTTTTCTGCGGGGCAAGCAGTTTAAGCGATTGCTCGCTTGGCAGTTCCACGTTATAACTCATTCTGTCAACAATGCGTGCTGCTTTCATAACAATCGTATTGTCCGCATGGGGAATGCCTTTTAAATGGATATAACCGTTAAAATTATATTCTTCTCTGAGTTTTCTAACCGTTTCGGTAAGCAACTCCATAGTTCTGTCTGGACTGTCGAAAACGGCGGAGGAGAGGAAAAGCCCTTCGATATAATTACGCTTGTAAAAATTAATTACTAGCTCGCAAATTTCGTCGGGCGAAAGTCTAGCGCGCGGAACGTCCGCACTGCGCCGATTGGGGCAGTACTCGCAGTCGTAAAGGCATTCGTTGCTCATTAAAATTTTTAAAAGCGAAATGCATCTGCCGTCGGGCGTAAATGAATGGCAAATGCCGCCCACGGAAGCGTTACCGATTCCGTTTGAGTTGTTTGCGCGTTTTGAACCGGAAGAGGAGCAAGACACGTCATATTTAGCGCTTTCGGTTAAAATTTTAAGTCTGTTTTCATCTATCATAGTCTTTTTAAAACAAAATCTTCCGCCGTTATGGCATTAGGAGCGGCGGAAGATTGTTATTGCCGCTGTTGTAAACCCGAAATTACAACATACGAACATTTGTTTATATTTGTATTATATACCATAAAAACGGCATTGTCAACTATTT
>CAMWLA010000085.1 GCA_947174975.1 uncultured Clostridia bacterium
GTAATCAATGAAGCTTAATTCAAATTTCAAAAACATCAAGGAAAGTTATCTCTTTGCCGAAGTTGCGAAAAGAACCTGCGATTACGCTAAGGCTCACCCCGATAAAAAGATAATTAAGCTTGGCATAGGCGACGTAACTTTGCCTCTTGCCCCCGCGGTAATTAAGGCAATGCACGAAGCCGTCGACGAAATGTCTAAAAGCGAAACTTTCAAGGGCTACGGTCCGTACGAAGGCTATGAATTCTTGCGCGAAAACATTAAAAATTATTATGCAAGTTTTGGCGTATCGGTAGAGAGTGACGAAATTTTCGTTTCCGACGGAGCTAAGTCGGACCTTGGCAATATCCTCGATATATTTTCAAAGGACAACACGGTGCTCGTTACCGACCCCGTATATCCCGTCTACGTAGACACGAATTTAATGGATGGTAGGAAAATCGTTCTTGCAAACGCAACGGAAGAAAACGGCTTTCTGCCGATGCCCGATTATTCAATAAAAGCGGATATAATTTATATCTGTTCACCCAACAACCCCACGGGCGCGGCGTATACGAAAGTACAGCTTAAAGAGTGGGTTGATTATGCAAACAAGCTCGGCGCGGTCATTTTATACGATGCGGCTTACGAGTGTTTTATAGAAGATAACAATCTTGCGCGTTCGATATTTTCTGTCGACGGTGCAAAGACGTGTGCAATCGAGTTCTGTTCGTTTTCGAAAATGGCGGGCTTTACGGGAACGCGCTGCGGTTATACCGTAGTTCCCAAAGCGTTGCAGTGTGACGGCTTAAACGCAAACAAGATGTGGTTTAGGCGGCAAGCAACCAAATTCAACGGAACCTCTTACGTTGTGCAGAAGGGTGCGGCGGCGGTGTTCACCAAAGAGGGAATGAAGCAGATCCGCGAAAACCTCGGATACTACAAGCGCAACGCAAAGCTTATTTCGGACTGTATGGATAGGCTTAAAATATGGTACACGGGCGGTAAAAATTCGCCCTATATCTGGATTAAATGTCCTAACAATATGGGCAGCTGGGAATTTTTCGACTATCTTTTGAACAACGCGCAAGTTGTCGGAACTCCGGGTGCGGGCTTCGGCGCGAACGGCGAAGGTTTTTTCCGCCTTACTGCGTTCGGAAGCAAGCAGTCCACGCAAGAAGCAATTACACGAATTGAAAAATTATTAGGTGAGTTATGACGGAAATTTTTGAAAGGGGAGCGGGCGTACTGTGTCCGATTTCATCTCTTCCCAACGAGTACGGAATAGGTTCGCTCGGCGACGAGGCGTACGAATTTGCACGCCTTTTGAAAAAAGCGGGCGTCAAGTACTGGCAGATTCTGCCCACGGTGCAGACCGGCTTCGGCGACAGCCCGTATCAGTCGGTATGCTGTTTTTCGGGCAACCCGTATTTTATCGATTTGAAGTCGCTGCATCGAAACGGACTTCTGGACGAAGAGGAGCTGCAGTCTGCAATAATGCCAGAGGGCGATATCGACTACGCAACCCTTTACGAGCGCAGATTTAATCTTCTGCGCCTTGCGTACGCGCGTTTCAACGTAAAGGATAAGGACTTCGTTGAGTTTGTCGACAGTAAGGAATTCGACGATTACGCGCTGTTTATGTCCTTGAAATCGCGCTACGGCGGAACCTTCGATACTTTCCCCGATGCGTACAAATTCAGAGAAAAGCTTGCAATGATAGAATTCCGTCGCTCGGTATTGAAAAGCGATTTTCTGTTCTGGCAGTTCGTTCAGTTCATTTATTTCCAACAGTGGAACAAGCTTAAAGCGTACGTAAATTCGCTCGGCATAAAGATTATCGGCGATATCCCTTTATACGTTGCGTACGATTCCGCGGACGTCTGGGCCCATCCCGAGCTTTTCAAGCTTTCAAGAAATCTCAATCCGAAGTCGGTTGCGGGTGTTCCGCCCGATTACTTCTCGGCAACGGGTCAGCTTTGGGGCAACCCCTTATACGACTGGGAAGCAATGTTTGCCGACGGTTTCGACTGGTGGGTTAAGCGTATCGAAAAGGCGAAAGTACAGTTCGACGTTATCCGTATCGACCATTTCAGAGGGCTTGAAAAATATTATTCTATTCCCGCGGGTAAAGAGGATGCGTGCGACGGCGAATGGCTTCAAGGTCCCGGAATAAGACTCTTCCACGAGATATTAAGACGGCTCGGCAACGTTGATATCATTGCCGAAGATTTGGGAGTAGCGGACGCCGGCGTTGCAAGGCTTATCGAGCGGACGGGCTTCCCCGGAATGAAGGTTCTTCAATTCGCTTTCGACGGAAATGCGGACAACCCCTATCTTCCCGCAAATTTCAAAGAAAACAGCGTGGTTTATACCGGAACGCACGACAACGATACGACGCTCGGCTTTTTAAATTCGATGACGGATAGGGAGTTTGCCGAATTCAAAACCAAGCTTCGCGCAGCGCTTAAAGGCGAGGAGGTAGTTCATCCTTTCGTCACGCGAGAGCAAGCCGTGTGGGCAATGAACGTATGTGCGCTTGCCTCGTCGGCAAATATAGCGGTTATTCCCGTTCAAGATATAATGTGTTTGGGCAGTGAAGCCCGTATGAACGTTCCGTCCGAGCCTTCGGGTCAATGGCGGTTCCGTATGGATAAGCTTCCCACGCGCAAATCGGTCGCACTTTTAAAAAATGCAATCAAACAATTTAACAGATAAAAATAAGGACTGTTGAAATTCAACAGTCCTTATTTTTATATTGAGTTTACCACTTGACGGGGTTCTCGTTTTCGTCATAGTGCCAGTAGTTGCCTACAGCCGTATAACCGTTCGGCGCATAAAAACATATATCCCATAAATGCTCGTAACCCATATAATCAGGATAGAAAAGGTCGGCTCCGCCCATATCGTTCCATTGCTGTTCGGTACCGTAAAAGTATATCATTACCTTCCCGCAACCCGTAAAAGGATTGGGACTGATTCTTTTGGCTGTCGGGTTAATTATAACCCATTCAAGCGACGTGCAACGTAAGAACATTACGTCTGTAATTTCAACTAAGTTTGCGGGGCTTTTAAAAGAGGTAAGCGATGAGCAGTCTTCAAACGACCGAAAACTAATATTGACCACACTGTCGGCAAGATCAACGGATACAAGATTTGTACAATTCATGAAACCATCGTTAATGTATTTTACGCCGTTTGGTACGATAATGCTTCTTAAAGTAGTGTCGTTTTTAAACGCTCCGCTAAGTCCGTAAACGGGCAACCCCTCATGCATAGTAGGAATTACTATATCCGCGTCGGTACAAGTTCCTCTTCCGGTAACCTCGTATCCTATTATAGTAGCAGCGGCTGTTTCGGTGTAATCCAAAGGATTTGTCCTATTTACCCCGCGGAACGTAAGTCCTATGCTTTCGGTAATAATACCGTTATAGAGTGCGGGATTACCGTTTTCATCGTAGTGCCAGTAGTTGCCGGCCTTCGTCGGCTGGGTTTCCGAATAGAAATTTATTGTAACCGAATACAAATCGTTAACTACATTGCCTCTGTTGTCATATCCCCAAATTTTGCTGCCGTTCCATGATCTGCTTGCATCGTTCCACTGAGTTCGCGTTCCCTCAAAGAATATGTTCTCTATTGCCGGGTTATCGCCGAATGCGGCAGTATCAAAGCTCGTTAAATTTTCATTGACAATTACAGAAACCAAGTTTGTGCAGTTTACAAAAGTTTTTGCCTCAATAGCCTTTAAATTTTTCGGACACTTGAAAGTAGTAATAGGGGCTCCTCTAAATGCGCCGTCTTTTATAGCCGTAACACTGTCGGCGATAATCACTTCGCTGAGCCTCGTGTTATAAGCAAACGCATAAGAACCGATATATATTACACTGCTCGGAATAGTGATGCTTGTCAAATTGCACTGATAAAACGCATTAGATCCTATTCCCAAAACCGGCTTACCGTTATACGTTTCGGGGATTACGAGATCGGGGTTTGACAAAATACCGCTTGGCGCACCTACATGACCGGTAACCTCGTAGCCGATTACATTAACTTCGTCTGAATGCGCAGAAACTCCGCCGGGCAATGCCGTAAGCTCTTTAAACGTCAACTCCGTGCTTGCGGCAACCCTAAGTCCACCGCAAACCGAGCAAAGATTGCCGTTGCCGCTGTGGGGAAGCTTTTCGATTATTTGCTGAGCAGTAAAAACGGTATTGCAAGCAGAACAATGCTCGCCTTGGGTTTTGCCTACGGCGGAGCAAGTAGCTTCAACTGCGGGGTCAACTACTTTTGTATGTCCCGTTTTAACGATAACCGTCTGCGCTACTAAAACTTCGTTACAGCGCGAGCAGTGCTTGCCCTCGGTTTTGCCGTCTTCCGTACAAGTTGCGTCTACCCTTGCATCCGTAACTTCCGTATGTCCTGCGGGGATAATCTCTTGCGTAATAAATACCTCGTTGCAAGCCGAGCAGTGGCTGCCCTCGGTTTTGCCGTCTTCCGTACAAGTCGCTTCCACGGCAGAGTCGGTAACTACCTTATGCGAGAGAGGTTCGACTATATGCTGTGAAAGTATTACAGTCTTGCATACGGAACAATGCTTACCTTCGGTTTTACCGGTAGTGGTGCATGTAGCTTCAATTGCTTCATCGATAACTATAGTATGACCCGCGGGAATGACCTTTTGTTCAAGCGTCACGGTATTGCAGACAATGCAGTGCTTTCCCGCAGTTTTTCCAGCCGTAGTGCAAGTTGCTTTAACTGCGGCGTCGGTAATCTCTCTGTGTCCCGTTTTTTCAAGCGTGGTATCGCGTACGGCTATCTGGTTTTTGCCGCTTTCATCCGAAAAATACTTTCCGCAAGAATTGCAGTACCAGAATTCCGTATTCCCCGTTTCCTTGCAAGTTGCTTCCTTTGCGGGGCAGTGTATTATTGTATGTACGCATTCTTTGTTGCCTCCGTTGTTGCCGCCGTCCGTGTCGCCCGTATCGAACAAATCGCAGCCGGCAAAGCCGAACGCGCAGGCAAAGACTGCTATTGCACCGAGCAAAATTACCAAAAGTTTTCGTTTCATAATGATCTCCTTAACCTTTTCGGGGGTAAATAAAAAATGCGTCTCAATCAAGAGACGCACCCCCGTCAACTATCTCCCGATTGCTGCTAAACAAAACTCATTGGAACATTCGCGTATTGCTAATGTCTATTGGAATACGGAGAATAGTCAAAAGGCTATTTCTATTATTTCCAATAAGACATAAATACACGCAAGAAAAACTGCATCAAAAAAATACGCAGACAATATTCCAATATTAAGTTTTGTTTAGCATAAACCATTATAACAGAGATAATC
>CAMWLA010000086.1 GCA_947174975.1 uncultured Clostridia bacterium
AATATACACAATAATGATATGGTAACGTTGGAAAAAAATATAAAGAGCGTAAAGGACAAACTCCCCTCAGAGGATATTCTGGTATTCGAGTTTGATTCTTTAAGCGGTAAAAAGTTTGCCGCCATATATGCGGACGGAATTGCCGACAAACAGCTTTTAGGCGAACTCGTCGCAAAGCCCTTGCGCGACGTCGAAAGGGAAGAGGAGTTAGAAGGAATTAAAAGACGCCTCGCTTCGCCCGACGTCAAGGACGGGGACAAAATCGACGACGCGGTAAAGGAAGTGTCGGACGGCAACGTAGTTCTGTTTGTAGACGGCGAAGAAAAATTCTTTATTTTAGGTTTAAAAGCTCCTCCGGGACGCGCGGTTGCCGAGCCGCCCACGCAAGTAACCGTAAAGGGTCCCCGCGAGGGCTTTACCGAGGATATAAAAGTTAATTTGGGTTTGGTCAGAAAGCGGCTTAAAACCAATAAATTACAGATTAAAACCATAAAGGCGGGCAAGCAGTCGGATACTGCCGTCGCGCTGGTATTTATCGACGGAATATGCCCCAAGGGTCTGCCCGAAAGGCTTGAAAAAGAAATCTTGGAAAAAAAGATAGACATAGTTCCCGATTCCTCGTATATCGCGCAGTTCATTTCAAAGAAGCCGAAATCGCTTTTCAAGCGCAACGGCACAGCCGAAAAGCCCGATATCTTCTGTGCAAAAATTTGCGAGGGAAGGGTGGGCTTAATCGTGGACGGTTCGCCGATTGCGCTTACCGTTCCGTATATGCTTGTGGAAGACTTCCAGTCGGTGGAGGACTACTACCAAGTTTCGTACCGCTCGACCGTCTTAAGGTTTCTGCGCTTGATTTCTTTAATCGTCGGAATATTCTTGCCCGCGTTTTACGTGTCGGCACAGCTTTTCAAAATTCAGCTGATTCCGTACCGGTTACTGTTAAAAGTATCGAGTTCGGTTTCAGGTCTGGCGCTGTCGCCAAGCGTGGAAATGTTTTTAACGCTGTTTCTTTTGGAAGTACTGATCGAAGCGTCTATCCGAATGCCGAACTACGTAGGACTCGCTATGTCGGTTGTCGGCGCATTGGTTTTGGGCGATACGGCGGTTCAGGCGGGAATTATTTCCACACCCGCGATAATAATTATCGCCTTTTCGGCAATCTGCCTTTTCACAACGCCCGATTTGGTTGAAACCACAACTACTTTGAGGTGGATATACCTAATAATAGGCGGAAGCTTAGGACCCTTCGGCATAGTGTTGTTTACGGCGTTTTTGATAAGCTATCTCGTTTCCGAGCAGTCTTACGGCGTGCCTTTGTTCGCACCGTTTGCACCGCTTATTAAAAATGATTTGTACGACAGTATGGTTAAGTCGAATATGTACACGCTTAAAAACCGCCCCAAGGCATTCAAAACGCAAAATAAAGTGAGGATAACCAAATGACTTCAAGAATAAGCGTCAGACAAATCTGTTTTATAATGCTGATATACACGGCGGTAACAAAATTCATTCTTTACCCCACGCAGTTAAGCTTCACAAGCGGAAGAGATTTACTGTTTTCCGCCCTCATAAATTTCGTGTTGCAAGGCGTAATAATCTGGGCGGTAAGCTATCTGTGTTCGCGCACGGACAAAACATTTTTCGAACTGATTGAAGGAAGCTTGGGAAATATCACTGCAAGGATAGTTTACGGCTTTTTCGCGCTGTTCTTTATGGTCTGCGCGGTAATGCCGCTGTTCGAGCAGAAAGTCTACGTTCACGCGATTTTCTACGATATGATTCCGTCGCTTCTCGTATTTTTACCCATATTTTTCTTTACGGTCTACGTTTCGGCAAAGGGCTTTGAAAATATCGGCAGATGCGCGGATATTTGCCTTCCGCTGTTTTTGATATCGATGCTTTTAGTGCTCGTTATGGCTTTTACCGAAGTGAAGTGGGATAACTTCCTACCTATGTTCACGCAGCCGAAAAAGGTATTCGAAGGCTCGCTTGCAAACGCGTTCCGCTTTGCCGAACCCGCATTTTTATTAATGTTTATGGGTCACTTCAAGTACAAGAAGGGCGACGCCGCAAAGATAACTTTATCTTATATCGGCGGTGCGGTTTTCGTAATGGTCGTGCTTGCGGTATTCTACGGAGTTTACGGCGATATCGCGCAGTCAAGGCAGTTTGCAATTTCCAAAATTTCGCTGTTTTTCCCCGCGATAGATATGCTCGGCAGAATCGACCTTTTGGCGCTGTACGTTCTTGAAATCGCAATGCTGTTCGCGCTTGCTTTAAATATTCAGCTTGCAGTTCACTGCATAGAAGAGTGTACCGGCTACAAAAACCGTGCAATTCTGTCGCTTGCGGTCAACGCGGTATTTTTAATTATCATAATAGTTTTCGATAACAATTTACACGCAATAAATATGCTTTGGTCAAAATGGATGTGGATAGTATTCTTGATATTCGCAAATATAATTCCGCTTGCAAGCTGGCTTTTAAGGAGAAAAAATGATTAGAAAATACACGCCCATTCTATACTGGGCAATCATAATCGCTCTTTTAGGGCTTTTCTTTACAAACGACTTCGGTCTTGTTGATATTCATAAAACTTCGTTTATCGTTGCGGTTGCCGTCGATTTCGAGGACGAGGAAGTGCAAGTCACGGCGCAAGTCGCCGTTCCGCAGCCTTCCACAAGCGGCGACAATACGCAGTACGTCGAGGTTCAAGGCAGCGGTTATACCATTGCCGACGCCCTCAACGAAATAAACGCAAAAACGGGAACGTACCCTAAGCTGTTGTTCTGCAAGCTGATACTGCTTGGCGACAGCTGTAAGGATAAGGAGCTGTTTCAAGCGTTAGGCTGTTTTTATAGGCGGAACTATTCCGAACTGACTGCACTCGTCGCAATGTGCGAGGGCAAGGCGCAGGAAATGCTTGCACGCCCCGCGACTATCGACCCCGACAACTCAACCGCGATTCAGAAAGTTCTTTCAGACGAGCTTGAAAAGTCGGGCAACGTTTCAAAGGCTAACTTGAAGTCGATTGCGGAATCTAACTATTCGGTAAGCAAGTCTTGCTATATGCCGTATATTCAAGTCAACGTCCAAGGCACTTCCAAACCCGGCGGCGAGGGTGATAACGCCGGCGGTGATAAGCCCCAAGGCGGCGGTGGCGGTGAAAGCGGCGGCGAAGGACAAAGCGGTGACTCAAGCGGCGGAAGTTCCAGCGGAAGCGGCGGCGAAAGCGGCGGTAAAGAGGAGAAGCCCGTAGAATTTACCGCGCGCCAGACGGCTATTTTCTCAAACGGCAAGTTTGCGGGAATTTTAAACGAAAGGCAAGCGTTCGCTTTAAACGTGCTTGAAAACGATATAAACTTGGCGGTAATGCCTTGCACCGTCGGCGATATAAATTATACTATGGGCTTAAAAAGCGTTGACGGCGGTATCGATTTCAAGGTAGATAAGGGCGTACCTTCGCTTACTGTAAGCTTCAAGGCAACGGCGCAGGTTCAAGGCATAAAGAAGATTATGGAGCCGAACAGCGTATTCCATGACGACGTCGTACAGTCCGAAGTTTTAAAGGCAACCGAGCAAGCAGTGGAGGAAAGGTTCAAAAGTCTTATTGAAACCAGTATAGAAACCGACTGCGACGTACTCGGCATAAAGAAGCTTTTGCACAAGTACAATTACAAGTATTACGACGCATTCAAAGACGATATTTTGTCGCGTATGCAAGTAGAGTATAAAATCAATATTAAAAGCTTAAATTAAACCTCGCTTCCTCTAAGCGGCGCATAACTGTGTCAGCTTTACGCACCGCGTCGGTCACTTACTTCTGTGTAAGCTCCCTCGCGGTTTGCGCAGTTTCCTTGTTCCGCTTGCTTATAGAAACCGAAGGAAATAATGTAGAAGCCTTCCCGTGCGGGAAGGCTTTTAATTTGTTGACTTTAAGATATAAAAATGTTAGAGTGTAATTGAGACAAGGAGAACTTATGAAAAACTTAAAAAGAAAACTGTTTATAGGTTTTTTGGCAACTTCCGTCGCGGTTTGCGGCGTAGCGGGTTTATCCGCTTGCGGTAATAATACCGATAACGGCAATGGCGGAAATCCGCCCGCAAACGAAGCGGTTTGGGGCGAAACTTACAGCGTTAATACGGCTTACGCACTTGCGCAAGATTTGGGCTATACCGGCACGCTTGAAGAATTTATCGCTACAATCAGCGGAAAAGACGGAGCTGACGGCAAGGACGGAATAAACGGAAAAGACGGAGTTGACGGTGTCGACGGCAAAGACGGTATTGATGGCAAGGACGGAACGAACGGTAAAGACGGTGCCGACGGTAAAGACGGTGCCGACGGCAAAGACGGAACAAACGGTAAAGACGGAGTTGACGGCGTCGGCGTAAAAAATGCTTACATAGACGACGAAGGCAATCTTATAATAGAATTGACCAACAGCACTACGGTAAACTGCGGAAATATTAGCGTTAACAGCGAAATTCTTCAATATAGAGTAATAAAAGAAAATAACGAAATTATCGGTTATTCGGTTATCGGTATAGGAACTGTGTCCGATACCGATATCGTAATACCCGACACGTATAAAGGAAAACCCGTAACAGAAATTGCTTCAAAGGCGTTCGCCCTTGCAACTAGTAGTAGCGTTAGTTATCTTACAAGCATAACGATAGGCAACAATGTAACTACTATCGGTGATGGTGCGTTCAGTCGATGCAGTAGTTTGACAAGCATAATCATACCCGACAGTGTGACTACTATCGGTGATGGTGCATTTAATGGTTGCAGCGGTCTGTCAAGTATAACGGTACCCGACAGTGTGACTACTATCGGTAATCAAGCATTCAGCGGCTGTAGCAGCCTAACGAGCATAACTATTCCATATAGAATAACCTCTATAAGTGAAGCTACATTTAACCTTTGCAGCAGTCTAACAAGCATAACTATTCACGACGGTGTTACTTCTATCGGCGATTATGCGTTCAGCGAATGTGGTAGCTTGACAAGCATAACTATTCCCAACAGTGTTACTTCTATCGGCGATTGGGCATTCCAAATTTGTAGCAGTTTGACCGATATAACTTTTAGCGGCACACAAGAGCAGTGGAACGCAATTGAAAAAGGCGGCGGTTGGAACGCTGATACGGGCGAATATACAATTCACTGTACTGACGGTGATATAAGCAAGTAATGAAAAATTAAGAGGCGGGGGGGGGCAAAACCCACACCCCCCGGGTTTTTTTTGAGAAAGAGTGTTTTTTTTTGGGTGGGGGTGGAGGTGTTTTTTTAAGTAGGTGTAAAAAAGGAGAAA
>CAMWLA010000087.1 GCA_947174975.1 uncultured Clostridia bacterium
TTAATATATTAATATGGTATGATTTTAAAGTAAAAATCGGAAAATAAGGTAAAAAATGTTTAAGCTTTACAAAAAACTGAGTACAAGAGACTGGATACTTTTAGCGGTTTTAGTAGGACTTACCGTCTTGCAAGTCTACTGCACAATGACGCTTGTGGACTACATCCAGAATATCATACAGTCGATAACTTATCTAAACTATCACAATAATCCTGCAAGTATAAGCGAAGAAATGAGAGCGTTCATCGAAAGGTCCGGCGGTTGGGTAGGCTGGGACGCCTTTCTTAAAATAGTGGATAACCACGACCCCTTGAACGCATTTTTCAGTGCAGTCGCAAACGCAACCACGGGTGATATCTGGTATAACGGCGGTATGATGCTGTTAATTGCGGGCGGAACTATGGCAACGCAGTTTCTCATCGGCATTATCGCCGCGTTCGTCGCTTCCGGCTTTACGGCAAATATCCGTTCGGCAGTGTATAAAAAGGTAGACTCGTTCTCTATTGCGGAGCGCGACAGATTTTCGACGCCCTCGCTTATCACGAGGACGACAAACGACGTACAGCAAGTTATGATGGCAAACATCCTTATGCTGCGTATGGCGTTTGCCGCGCCCGTTACGGCAATTTGGGCGATAATCAAAATCAAGGCGGCAAGCACGTCTTTAACGCTTGCAACGATAGTAGCTGTTGTAATTTTACTTGTATTCCTTTTCGGTTTGATGTTTATCGTAATGCCCAAGTTCAAGGTAATGCAAAAGCTTATCGACAAACTCAACGGCGCAGCGCGCGAAAACCTTTCGGGTGTCCGCGTTATTCGTGCATACAATGCCGAACAGTTTGAGCAAGGTAAATTCGAAACGGCTAACACCGCAATTACCCGCGCACAGCTGTTCACGGGCAGAATGATGTCCACAATGTCGCCCGTAATGATACTCGTTATGAACGGCGTTGCGCTTGCAATCTATTGGCTTGGCGCATCGCTTATCAACAAGGGCGAAACCGATTATCCGACGATTATTGCGTTTATGCAGCTTGCGTCGCAGATAATTATGGCGTTTATGATGCTTGTAATGATGTTCGTGCTTATGCCCCGCGCGCAAGTTTCGGCAAAGCGTATTAACGAGGTGTTGGAAACTCCCTTGTCGGTGCACGACCCCGACGAGGAGAAGGAGCTTACCGAAAAGGGCACGATAGAGTTCAAAAACGTATCTTTCGGCTATTCCGAGTCATCCGCACCGGTAATTTCCGATATCAGCTTTAAAGCGGAGCAAGGCGAAACGGTTGCCTTTATCGGCTCAACCGGAAGCGGCAAATCAACGCTCATAAATTTAGTTCCCCGCTTTTTCGACGCAACCGAGGGCGAAGTTCTGGTTGACGGCGCAAACGTCAAGGACATAAAGCAGAAAACTCTGCGTTCTCTAATCGGCTACGTTCCTCAAAAGGGACTGCTGTTTTCGGGAACGGTTAAAAGTAATATCGCGTTAGGCAAGGACGGACTTTCCGACGAACAGATAATAAAAGCCGCAAAAATCGCCGAAGCCGACGAATTTATAACCAAAATGGAAAACGGTTACGATTCCGAAATTTCGCAAGGCGGTAAAAACGTTTCGGGCGGTCAGAAACAGCGTCTTTCCATAGCGCGCGCAGTCGCAATCGAACCCGAAATATTCATTTTCGACGATTCTTTCTCCGCACTCGACTACAAGACGGATAAAAAGGTGCGCGAAAACTTAAAAGAGCTCGGTGCAACCAAGCTTATCGTTGCGCAGCGTATCGGCACCATTCTCGACGCGGACAAAATCATAGTTCTGGACAGCGGAAAGGTAGTGGGCAGCGGAACTCATAAAGAACTTCTGCACTCATGCGACGTCTACCGCGAAATAGCGCTGTCACAGCTTTCGAAGGAGGAGCTCGGATTATGAGAATGAATGCAAATTACGATCCCCGCGGCAAAGGCAGTTTAAAAAAGCTTTTTAAAGCTTTAAAACCCTATTCGTTTATAATAGCTCTTTCGTTCTTGTTTACGATAGTTTCGGTTGTTGTTTCCGTGCTTGCTCCTAACGTGCTTTCCGATTTAACCGACGAAATCACCAAAAACGCGGGTACAAAATCAATCGATATGAAAAAGATACTCGATTTCGGTATCGTGCTTATTGCCTTTTATGCAACCAACGCAATCTGCCATTTCGGGGCAAACTTCATATTAACTACGGTCAGCCAGAAGTATTCGCGCGGAATAAGAAGCGCTATTTCCAAAAAAATCAATATCGTTCCGCTTAAATATTTCGATTCGCACCAGCTCGGCGATACTATGTCTATCGTCACCAACGACGTCGATACGATAGGTCAGTCGATGGACCAGGGCTTGGGAATGATTTTCTATGCGGTAACGATGCTTATTGCCGTACTCGTTGCAATGTTCGTGACGTGCTGGCAAATGGCGCTGACCGTGCTTATAATGCTGCCGTTAATGCTTGTAATCACCGGCATAATATTTAAGTTCGCAATGCCTCAGTTCAAGAAAAACCAGCAGTATCTGGGCGATTTAAACGGCTGTGCGGAGGAAAATTATACCGGTCAGACGGTAATTCAAGCCTTCAACGCGGGCGAGAAAATGACTGCGGACTTCGAAACGAAGAACAAGCGCATGCGCTGGGGCGTATTCAAGGGGCAGACGATAGCCGGCTTCATTCAGCCCGCAATGACGTTTATTTCGTACTTTGCTTATGCGGCGGTGTGTGTCGTCGGCGGACTTTTAATGAACGACGGCAACAAGGTCTCTTTCGGAACGATTACCGCATTTTTGGTTTATATCAACCTATTCCAGAACCCTATTTCCCAGCTTGCGCAAGCAATAAACAGTATGCAGATGGCAAGCGCGGCGGCGGTGAGGGTGTACGATTTCCTTGAAAGCGAAGAGCTTTCCGACGAAAGAGGAAAGGAATACAAGCTTTTGGGAAACGGCGAAATCAAGGGCGACGTAGAGTTTAAAAACGTCCGTTTCGGCTATTCTCCCGACAAAATAATTATTCCCGACTTCTCTGCAAAGGTAAAGGCGGGAATGAAAGTGGCAATTGTCGGACCTACGGGCGCGGGCAAAACTACGCTTGTAAACCTTTTAATGCGCTTCTACGAACTTGACGGAGGCGATATAACTATCGACGGCGTTTCCATTAAGGATATGCCCCGCGAGGAAGTGCACGACATTTTCGGTATGGTCTTGCAGGATACTTGGATGTTCGAGGGAACTATCCGCGAAAATATCCTCTTTTCAAAGGACGGCGTCGCGGACGAAAAACTTGAAGACATTTTAAAGGAAGCGGGGATATCGCACTACGTGCATACCCTTCCGGGCGGACTTGATTACTATATCGAAAACGAAAGCGGCATTTCGGGCGGTCAGAAACAGCTTATAACTATTGCCCGCGCAATGGCGGAAAATTCGCCCCTTCTCATTTTGGACGAGGCGACCTCAAACGTCGATACGCGTACGGAGGAGCTTATTCAGACGGCTATGGATAAACTGACCGAGGGCAGAACGAGCTTCGTTATCGCGCACAGACTTTCCACCATAAAGAATGCCGACCTCATTTTGGTAATGCAAGGCGGCAACATAGTGGAGCAAGGCAACCACGAAAGCTTGCTTGCCTTAAACGGCTTCTATGCAAATCTGTACAACTCACAGTTCGCAAACGAATAAAATTAAAAAGGGAAGTGCAAAACTTCCCTTTTTTTATGCCGTTTATTCTATTTCCGCGGCGATAATCGTTGTGTAGGTGTGGTTTTCAGCTACGGAGTATTTTTGTTGAGCACAAACCTGATATAATAAGACAGCAGTCTAGATACCTTATTTTTTACTTTTTTGGAATTGTCCTGTTCATCCTCGATTTCCACACCGGCAACTGCGGTGTAAGTGTGCTTTGCTGTTTTTTTGTGAGGACCGGTTTCGGGTATCACCCACGATTTTCCCGTAGGCATTACGCCACGCCGTACTACTTCCTCAGCCATAAGAATCCTACTATCGCTCGTTGGCTCGGTAAGTGCAAACTTCATTACGAGCGATTTTTTGCGTATAACAGTTTCCACAGTGCCGTCAATGGGTTGTTGTGTCGGCGGGGTGATAATGGGAATGCAGATGCGGTAAGTTTTGTCTTTAAAGTATTCCCCGTCAAACTCTTCAACGGTCGGGAAAGTCATAAGATCGTTATACTGATTGAAAAAGTTGTGAGTTACGTCGCAAACGCACCCTGCGCTTATTGCCGCCGAATATGCGTCGCGTGCGTCGAGATATTGCTGTAAAAAAGAGGGCGACGCGGGATAGGTTTTGCAAAAACACAAAAGCGTTTGCTCTTCTTGAATCGAAAACTGCGGTTCACCGCGCCTTATATCGACTTCGAGCACGTTTATAATATCGTCGATCGTTTTTCTCAAAGCAACAAGCTCGGCGTACTTTTTATCGATATCCAACCCGCCCGAAAAATACTCGGCAATCTCCCTCTGCGAAAACTGGGTACTTTTCAGCCGTTCGGCAAGCTGAATTTTGATTACCTCTTCCGCGGAATACTCGCGGTAACTGTTGCCTTCCGCGCGTTCGGGGTTAAGCACGCCCGTATCTTCGTAATGCTTCAAAATACGCGGTGTGATACCGAAAAACCCCGTAACTTCGTTTACACGGAATTTTTTGCTAGAATTTTTAAGTTTTTCCTCGTTTAATTCTTTCATAAATCCTTGACCTGTACATAGGTGTATATGTTATACTATTATAATAATGGAAAGTGCAAGCCTTTGTCAAGCATTCTTCCCGCGAACTTAAGAGGATAAATTATGTTTACAAAATTCAGAAATCAACTTTTAATAATACTTTCGGCGGTTCTTGCGTCATTGCTTATTGTGGCGGGGGTGTTTTTCTTTGTGCCCAAAACTACGGCGCAAGCTGACGCGGAAGAAACGCACGACCATTCGGCAATGACTGCAATAAACAGTTATGCGGATATTGAGAACGGCGAACTTACGGCGGGCGCATATTATCTCACGGATAATATTGACGGTAACATATCCGTTACGGGCGAAGTAACTCTTTGTCTTAACGGTCATACCATTACGGGCGACGGAAACGGCTCGGTTATAACCGTAAGCGATGGCGCTACGTTTACCTTGTGCGACTGTCAAGAAACGGGTATCATTACGGGTGGCATAGGGACCGTCACTGGCAGTGGTGTTTTGGGTGGCGCTGTGTGCGTTTTAAGCAACGCATCGTTCGAAATGTCCGGCGGCACGATAAGCGGCAACACGGCGGACTTTGGCGG
>CAMWLA010000088.1 GCA_947174975.1 uncultured Clostridia bacterium
AGTATTGAATGAGGACAAATCGAGCGAAGTTAAGCCATTGCAACCGTAGAACATATTTGCCATATCAGTTACGTTTGAAGTATTGAACGGTGATAAGTCAAGTGAGGTTAAGCCACTGCAATCTTCGAACATACAGACCATATCTTCTACACTTGAAGTGTCGAACGGTGACAAGTCAAGCGAGGTTAAGCTACTGCAACCGTAGAACATACTGCTCATATCAGTTACGTTTGAAGTGTCGAACGGTGACAAGTCAAGCGAAGTTAAACTTTTGCACTTGTAGAACGTACGGTACATATTCGTTACGTCTGAAGTATTGAGTCCCTCCAAATTTACGCTAGTCAAATCATAACAACAATAAAACCAATTCGCCATAGACTGCGGCGCATAGGCGTAAGTATCTACCGTTACCGAAGTAATTTGCGTTCTATAGCTAAACCACGCAGCATATTGACCGTTAGCCTCGTATAAAGTCGGCGTAACGTTGCTTTTCTCAGAGCTTAAAGTAAGCGCGCCGTCGTTCAGACCCCAATATAAATTTCTTGAGTCTTCGGCGGCGCTTGCCGATTTTTTAGTCAAAAGCATAAACGCGCCTGCAATAATCAGTACAGACATGAAAACTGCAAATAAAATTATAAGTCGGTTTTTTAAAGTTTTGAACATAAATTTTTCCCTTATTAGTTACTGTTTTACTTATCATTTTATATCAGTATACTATGCCACTCTCCCCGCCGTCAAGGGATATTAAGTAAAGAATAACAGAGAAAATTTAAAAAATACACTAAAAAGCTTCCCCTCTACAGGGGAAGCTACAATTTGCATTAGTGGAATATTACGCTTTTTTCTTGCGCGATATAAGGCGCACAACAAGCTTGTAGATTTCTCCCGCGGGGATAACCGAGAACGCAACCGCCGCGGCAATAAGCCAATGCTTCCAGTTAAGGCAGTCAAGCCCGAACGCGTATTTCAAGGGACTTACCGCAAGCAAAATATTTACGAGTATTCCGCCGACAACTGTAAACAGCAGCACCTTGTTGGAAAGTATTCCGCATTTGAACAGAGACTGCCTTTCGGAGCGGATATTGAACGCTTGGAAGAGTTCCGCAAAGGAAATTACGATAAAGGTAAGTGCAGTTGCGGTTTCGTTGCCGCAAGTTTTCAACGCTACGGCGTAAACGGTTATCGTTAGCATTGTAATAAACAGACCGAAGAACGCGATGAATATAAGCGAGCTTTTTGAAAACAAACTCTTCTCCGCACGGACCGGCGGTGTTTTCATGACGTCGCTGTCCTCTTTTTCCATACCGAGCGCAAGCACGGGGAAGCTGTCCGTAATGAGGTTAAGCCACAAGAGCTGTGTTGACAGCATAAAGTCGTATTTGAAAAAGACCAATGCGGCAATGAGAATTGCAAGCACTTCGGCAAGATTTGTAGAGAGGAAAAACTGAATGGTTTTTCTTACGTTTGCGGAAATACGCCTACCCTCGCGCACGGCGGAAACTATCGTAGTGAAATTGTCGTCCGCAATTACCATATCGGAAGCGTTTTTCGTAACGTCCGTTCCCGAACCCATTGCAATGCCGATATCCGCGCTTTTAATGCTCGGCGCGTCGTTAATTCCGTCGCCCGTCATTGCCGTAACGTGTCCACACTTTTTAAACGCCTTTACGATAATATTTTTGTGCTTCGGCGAAACGCGGGCGAATACGCGGCATTTGGATATGGCTTCGTCGCGCTCTTTCGGCTTTAACGCGTCAAGCTGTTCGCCAGACATTACCTCTTCTTCCTTATCGGTAATTCCCGCTTTCTTTGCTATCGCAAGCGCGGTGCGCACGTGGTCGCCCGTAATCATTACGGTGGTAATTCCCGCTTCTTTACATTCTCCGACGGCTTCCTTGACGCCCTCTTTCAGTCCGTCAATCATTCCGCAAAGACCTATGAAAATGAGTCCGTCCTCGCTTATACTTCCCGCAAAACTGCGGTATGCAAAACCGAGCACGCGAAGCGCGCCGTCCGACATTGCGTTGCAGTAGTCCGCTACGCTGCGTTTGTCTTCCTTGGTGATTGCGCGCACGCCCGCTGGCGTTAATATAAACGAACAGCGGTCAATTAAAATATCGGGCGCACCCTTTGAAAAGGTCAATTTTTCCCGCCCGCAATTTACGGCTACGGACATCATCTTGCGCTCGGAAGTGAACGGAAGCTCGGCTAATTTTTCGAATTTGGCGCTGTAATTACACTCGTCCGCGTAAACCTTTAAGGCTATTTCCGTAGGGTCGCCTATGTAACCGTCCGCGCCGCTTTTTACCGACGAACACGCCGTCATACACTGTAACAGCTTTTCTTTTGCATTATCGGGGCAGAAGGTTTCGGTTACGCGCAGTTTATTTTGCGTAAGCGTTCCCGTCTTGTCGGTACAGATAACCGAACACCCGCCAAGTGTTTCCACAGATTTCAGTTTGCGGATAACCACGTTTCTTTTGCTCATGCGCTGTACGCCCATAGCCATAATTATGGTGACGACTGCGGGAAGCCCTTCGGGAATTGCCGCAACGGCAATCGCAACGGAAGTCATAAAGTTTTTCAAAATTCCGTCACCGCGCACGCACAGCCCCAAGATGAATATTATCACCGTTATGCCGAGTACGAACCCCGAAATGAGCTTTCCAAGCTTATTTAACGTATTTTCAAGCGGGGTTGCTTCCGCCTTATCGTCCTTAAGCATAGCGGCAATTTTGCCCGTTTCGGTTTCCATTCCAACAGCCGTAACCACGGCGCGGGCGTTCCCGCTGACGACGAAGGTCGAGTTAAACAGCGTGTTTGACATTTCGCCGAGGGCAACCTTATTGCCCTTAATCACCTTGGCGTCCTTTTCAACGCTTACGCTTTCGCCCGTGAGCGCAGATTCGTCGCACTTCAAGCCGTTGCACTCTATTATTCTGCAGTCGGCGCAAATTACGTCGCCCTCCTCGAACGCTACGACGTCACCTACCGTTATTTGCGTACTGTCGACTTCGGTCATATTGCCGTCACGCATAACCTTGACGGTGCCCGCCGAAAGTTTTTTAAGGTTTTCGATAGCCTTGTCCGCCCTATACTGCTGAACCGTTCCGACAACCGCGTTCATAAAAATTATAGAAAGAATTATAAACGTATCGGTCAAGTCGTTCGTATCCTTGGAAATAAACGCAATAACCGCGGAAACCGCCGCGGCGATTATCAGAAGAACGGTCATGAAGTCCTTGAACTGTGAAAAGAAAAGCTTGATAAAGCCCGACTTTTTGCCCTTTTCCAGCTCGTTTAAGCCGTTTGTTTTAAGCCGTTCCTCTGCTTGTCCGCTGCTTAAACCTTGCTCGGTAGTGTTAAGCGTTTTTAGAGTTTGTCCAATATCGGTAAAACAAAAATTCTGCATACCTATAAGTATGCAGAATTAATTTACTTTATAACTTATTCTTCTACGTGTTCTTCTTCGTCGTGCGGGTCGGGGAATTGCGCCTTATCGTACGCAATACCATTCTTATCATAATAATCCTTTATCGCCGCGCGGATAGCTTCCTCCGCAAGCACCGAACAGTGCATTTTGTGTGCGGGAAGTCCGTCCAAAGCTTCGGCAACCGCCTTATTCGTAAGCTCTAACGCTTGAGATAAGGGCTTGCCCTTAATAAGCTCGGTAGCCATAGACGAAGAAGCAATTGCGCTTCCGCATCCGAACGTATTGAATTTTACGTCGGTAATTATATTATTATCTATTTTAAGATAGATCTTCATTATATCGCCGCAACGCGCGTTGCCGACTTCGCCGATACCGTCCGCGTCCTCTATTTTGCCGACGTTGCGCGGGTTAGTAAAATGATCCATAACTTTTTCACTGTATAAAGGCATTCTTCTTTTCTCCTTATATTAGGTGTTGTTTTTTACCTTTTTCAAGGTCTTCCCATACGGGCGACATATTGCGAAGGTACGCAACCACTTCGGGAACGGCTTTCAAAATCGCATCAACGTCCGCGTCCGTGTTATTTTCCGAAAGGCTGATACGAAGTGATCCGTGCGCGACCTCGTGCGGAAGCCCTATTGCAAGCAATACGTGAGAGGGGTCTAATGAGCCCGAAGTACACGCCGAACCGGACGAGGCGCATATTCCGCGCGCGTCGAGGTGAAGCAAAAGTCCTTCTCCCTCTATTCCTTCAAAGCACATATTTACGTTCCCCGGCAAGCGCTTATCCCTATCGCCGTTAAGCCTCGAATGGGGTATCTTCAAAAGTGCGTCAATAAGTCTGTCGCGCAAAGCCCGCATCTTTTTCGCGTTAGTTTGCATATTTGCACACGCTTCTTCCAAAGCCACGGTCATTGCAACGATACCGCCGATATTTTCCGTGCCCGCACGGCGGTTTCTCTCTTGCGCGCCGCCGTCGATAAACGTATTGAGGGGTATGCCCTTTCTGCAATACAGCGCGCCCACGCCCTTGGGTCCGTGGAATTTGTGCGCAGATACTGCAAGCATATCTATATTGTCTGCGACTACGTCTACTGGAATATGTCCGACCGCTTGCACCGCGTCCGTATGGAACGGAACGCCCGCCTTTTTGCAGACCGCGCCGATTTCGCGTATAGGCTGAATAGTGCCGATTTCGTTATTCGCGTACATTACGGAAACGAACGCAGTATCGGGACGGATAGCCTTTTCGACTTGTTCGGCTGATACAAGCCCCTTTGCCCCTACGTCGAGATAGGTCACTTCGAAGCCCTCTTTTTCAAGCTTCTTCAAAGTGTGCAGAACTGCATGATGCTCGAACGCGGTGGATATAATATGTTTTTTGCCCTTTTTAAGTCCGTTGAAAGCCAAAGAACGCAACGCTTGATTATCCGCTTCGCTTCCGCCCGAAGTGAAATAAATTTCCTTAGGGTCTGCATTTATCAGCTTAGCAAAGCGCACGCGCGCATCCTCTAACGCTTCCTTTGCAACTTGCCCCACCGTGTGAAGTGACGAGGGGTTGCCGTACACCTCTTTGAGATACGGCGTCATTGCCTCAATTGCTCTTTCAGACATTGCAGTGGTTGCCGCATTGTCTACGTAAATAGTTTTCATTCTAATTCCTATAAGTTAAGTATGAATTAATTATAAAATTTAATTCCTATTTTGTCAATAGGAATTAATACATTTTCCAAAAAATAATATAGCAGTCTTCCGCAACCCGTGCTTTTTTAAGTTTACACAAGTGCGCACATCCGTGCGGTTTTGTCAATAGGAATTACAC
>CAMWLA010000089.1 GCA_947174975.1 uncultured Clostridia bacterium
ACTAGAAGAAAATATAAGATTAAAAACGCATAGCTTATAAATTTGTTTATTCGTAAGTTTCTTTTGCTAATCTTGTCTAATTGTTTAAATCGTTCTCTTTCTCTATTTTTTAAAATTTTGTTATAAAACGGGTACTTATATTTTTTCATAGTCCTACGTCACAAAATTACTGTTTATCGTTCCACCATTATAGCAAAATTAAAAATAAAAAGCAAGGACAACAATCCGTTACCCTTGCCGAAAAATCTTTTAATTTATAATACCGATAAATATCTGTCGCCACTGTCCGGAAAAACCACGACGATTTTTTTGCCTTGGTTTTTGATGGCGATCTGCGTTGCCGCATAAAGCGCCGCGCCCGAAGAAATGCCGACGAGAATACCCTCTCTTTTCACCACTTCGCGGGCTAAGAGGTACGCGTCCTCGTTTGATACGGTGAATACTTCGTCGTAAATTTCCGTGTTCAAAATTTCGGGTACGAAGCCCGCGCCAATGCCTTGAATTTTATGCGCACCCGCTTCGCCCTTGGAAAGCACGGGGGAAGACGACGGTTCAACCGCAACAACTTTTATTGCGGGATTTTTTGATTTGAGAAATTCGCCCGCGCCCGTCAAGGTTCCGCCGGTACCTACGCCCGCAACTAAAATATCGACTTTTCCTTCCGTATCGTTCCAGATTTCGGGGCCCGTGGTTTTTCTATGTGCCTCGGCGTTGGCTTGGTTTTTGAACTGACCCAAAATAATTCCGCCGTCGCGTGCAAGCTGTTCGGCTTTTTCAATTGCGCCGGTCATTCCCCTTTTTCCGTCCGTCAAGACGATTTCCGCGCCGTACAGCGCTATGAGCTTGCGCCTCTCCTCGCTCATAGTTTCGGGCATTGTCAGAATTACTTTGTAGCCCTTAGCCGCGGCTATCGCAGCCAAGCCTATGCCGGTGTTGCCCGAAGTCGGCTCGACAATAGTCATTCCCTTTTTTAATACGCCCTTTTGCTCGGCGTCCTCGATCATAAACTTTGCGGCTCTGTCCTTGATCGAACCCGCGGGGTTAAGATACTCTAATTTAGCTAAAATTTCGGCGTTTAAGCTGTAAGCCTTTTCAATGTTTTTAAGTCTTAAAAGCGGAGTGCCGCCGACTATTTCCGTAACAGAATTATAAATTTTCATAACTTAATAATAGTCTCTTTTTTACGATTTGTCAACAGCTAACTTTGCGATTGCGGAAACGAACGTTTCGCACTCACTCATAGTATTAAATGCGGAAACCGAAGCGCGGACAAGCCCCTCGCTTCCAAGCGCTTTGTGCATTAACGGTGCGCACTGCAAGCCCCCGCGAACGCAGATGGAATATTCGTCCGACAGTCTGAACGCGACCATTTCCGACTGTAAAACTTCCATATCGAACGCAACTATGCCGAACGGGTTGGGCTGAGAATACAGCTTTACTCCGTCGATCTTTTCAAGCTCTTGTATTATGTATTCGGTCATCGAGGTAACTTTCTGAATATGCGCTTCGAGATTTTCGCGCAAGTACATTACCCCCTCGCCGAGCGACACTATCGCGGGATAGGAAACCGTACCGCTCTCTAATCTGTCGGGATAAAAATCTGGCATATCGAGCTTGTAGCTTTCGCTGCCCGTTCCGCCGTACAGAACGGGGTCGGGGTTCACCCTCTCGGAAAACAGCAGCGCGCTGCCGCCTTGAATTCCCAAAAGTCCTTTATGCCCCGCGGTTGCAAGCACGTCGATACCGCTCTCTTCCATATTCACGCCGACGTGTCCGCAAGCTTGCGCACCGTCGCATATCAAAAGCGTGCCTTTCGGGATACCCGCCCTAACCGCCTTAATGTCGGGGGCTGCGCCGGTGACGTTGGAAGCAAGCGTAATTACTACCGCGCGGGTAGTCGGCTTAACGAGCTTGATCACCTCACCCGCGTCAATGTTTCCGTCCTTTAAAGGCGCGTAAGCCACCTTAACGCCCTTGCTTTTAAGAAATTCGAGAGGGCGCAAAACGGAATTATGCTCGGCAACGGTCGTAACGACTTCGTCGCCGGACTTCAATATTCCCAAAAGCGCAATGTTCAACGCTTCCGTGCAGTTTTTCGTAAATATCGTCCGTTCGTAGCTGTAGCCGCCCAAAAAATCGCAGATAAGCTTACGGCAGACGTAAACTCTCTCTAAACAAGCAAGCGAAAGACGGTGTCCGCTTCTACCGGGGTTGGCGCAGAATTTCATAGCGGTTGCCGCCGCATTGATTACGCTGTCGGGCTTATGCCCGCCCGTCGCGGCGTTGTCGAAATAAATCAAAAAATACCTCCTTCACGAAATTATCGCGCTATTCTGCGCGCGAAAATTTCCGTGATTTGAAAGGCGCTGCCTTTCTTGGCGCAACCATAAGGGCAAACTTATTATATAGTTGCGCCAATTCAAACTGCTGAGGCGCAAGTTTGCGCAAATTGAGTTGCACTGCGCAAAAGCGTGGTTTTGCTTGTGCCGTTTATTATATATATGCTTGACATTTGAAATATACCAATATTTCGCAGACAATCATAAAATGAAATATAGTATTATTTTACTAAGGAAATACAATATTATGACTTATATTCTTGCAATATTCCGCTCGCGCGCCCAAGCGATCGACTGCAACGTCAGACTGAAATCGATGGGTATTGCGTCGGAACTTATAAACACGCCCAAGGAAGCAAATATCGGGTGCGGACTTTCAATAAAGCTTCCGCACACCCAAGCCGAAAGGGCAAGAACGATTATCTTAAGAGCGAAATATTCGGCATTTTTCGGATTTTTCGTTATGCAGAACACTTACGGTAGAATACAGCTTGGCAAGTGGGGTTGACATTTACCTTAAAAATATGCTAAACTTTTTCTATGAACGAAAAAGCACAAAAGATTTTAAAGGAGCTTGCCTCTCTTTATCCCGACGCGCAGCCCGCGCTGAAATTTAACAGTCCGTACGAACTGCTGGTCGCGGTTATACTTTCCGCACAGTGCACGGACGAACGCGTGAATAAGGTTACGGAAGTTTTATTCAAGGAACATAACACTCCCGAAAAAATGCTCAACCTTTCGCAAAGCGAGCTTGAAAAATATATATTTTCCTGCGGGTTCTATCACAACAAGGCGGCGCATATTCTCTCCGCTTCGCGCGATATTTTAGAGAAGTACGACGGCGTAGTGCCGGACACTTTGGAACAACTTAAAACGCTTGCGGGCGTGGGGCAAAAAACGGCTAACGTCGTTTATGCCGTAGCTTTCGGCGGTGACGCCATCGCGGTTGACACGCACGTTTTCCGCGTTTCGAACAGATTGGGACTTGCCGAGGGCAAAACCCCCGCCAAGGTCGAAGAAGGCTTGTGTACCGTTCTTCCCAAAAACGAATGGTCGAAAGCGCATCACTACCTTATTTATCACGGTAGGCGGGTATGCCACTCACAGCGCCCCGACTGCGCAAACTGCACTCTTAAAGATTTATGTAACTTTTATAAAAAATAAACGGCGGAAAAGCAATTTTGCTTTTCCGCTTAATTTTTTTAATAATACCCGCCGCCGTCGTCGTAACTGCCGTTACCTTTAAGCGTGATTTTAGCTCCCTTTAATGAGAAGACGTATTCTTCTTCATCACTCGAAGTCGGGGTTTCGAATGCAACCGAAAACGTTTTCGTTATTCCCGAACCGACAGTTTCAATCAGATAGAACGGATTTGACAGATAAACCGAACCCGAATGCACCGAATAACTTTTACTGCCCTTGCGCAGTTTCATATCCGAACTTTTTACCGTAAAATCCCCCGAGCCCGTATTTTTTACCGAAACGGTAACCACCACGAAGTTGTCATTCGTAGACTCTCCAAAGCTTAACGAGCCGAGTACCGATGTATTGGAAACTCGGGTAACTCTTACTTCCGCCGAACCCGTGCGCACGGTATCACCTATGCCGTAATTACTGCTTGAGCTTCCTCCGCAAGTAGTTACACTTACCGCAATTATCACAACCATAATCACGGCAAAAATAGCCCCCAAAATAAATAAAAACTTTTTGTTAAGCGGTTTTTTGCCGTTTTCTGTGCTTCCGTTATCCGTACTCATACTTTCCTCCTAAGTGATTTATACCGTTATTATATTCTAATTATAATTAGAAGTCAAGTATTTATACTAATTTTAATTAGAATAATTAATGTATGAAGAAATTTGATAGGCACGTTCTCGGCGAACGGATAAAGCTGCTTAGAAACGAGGCTGGCATAGGACAAAACAAGCTTGCGAAAGATTTACAAGTGAGCAATGCTTCGATTAGCTATTGGGAAACCGCCAAACAAGAACCGACAGCGGAAGCAATATTTAAAATTGCACAGTATTTCAACGTTTCGGCAGATTATCTTTTGGGCTTAACAGACTTTTAACAAAAAATAAAAAGGATACCTTCGGGTATCCTTAAATTTTTTAAAAAGTAGTCAGTCCGCAATACACGGCTAAGGTTGCGAGAATTAAAACGTTTGCAACAATGCCCGTAATGCTTAACGCGTTGCCTTTACCCGTTTTATATACTGCGAACTTGCCGATTACGCTTAGTACAAGCGACAGCAACGCCGTAGCGGAAGCGAATATTAAAAGGTAGTACATACTGCCCGTTATTATAAACGCGATACTTATTACTAAATTCAAGAGGGTCAAAAGAAAGCCGATTTCGGCACATAAATTTGATTTTTTAACTTGCTTTTCCATATTTATAATTATAGGAATTAAGCAAAGTTTTTATACGCAAAAATAAAAGCACTTGCGTAAAGCAAGTGCTTTTTATTTTTTTGTTAATTAGCCAAGTACCTTAACGATAGTACCGGAACCAACGGTTCTGCCGCCTTCACGGATAGCGAAACGAAGCTTTTCTTCTACAGCTACGGGCTTAATAAGCTCAACGCTGATTTCAACGTTATCGCCGGGCATAACCATTTCAACACCCTTAGGAAGTTCAATCGAACCGGTAACGTCGGTAGTTCTGATGAAGAACTGAGGACGATAGTGGTTGAAGAAAGGAGTGTGACGGCCGCCTTCGTCTGCCTTAAGAACGTAAACCTGAGCGGTGAACTTGGTTGCGGTCTTAACCGAGCCGGGTTTAGCAAGAACCTGTCCCTTTTCGATACCCTTTCTGTCGATACCACGAAGGAGTGCGCCGATGTTGAAGCCTGCGATAGCTTCGTCAACGCTCTTGTGGAACATTTCAAGACCGGTAATAACGGT
>CAMWLA010000090.1 GCA_947174975.1 uncultured Clostridia bacterium
GGTGTATAATTGCTGGCGCGGTTGCAATAGGTTTATCCTTCACGGTGCTTGGCGAATATTTGCTTTTGGTTTCGATGTTTTTGTCTGTTACGGCGGTAACTTTTTTAAATCTTCAAAAAAAGATGAACAATTTTAAATGGCTGATTTATCTGCAAGTTACCGCATACGCGGTATTTGCTGCCGCAATTTTACTGTTCTTCTTACTGTAATTACTTAAATACAATTAAATAAGGGGTATAAAACCGCACCGCAAATGTCAATATTAAAGTGTATGGACAGAATTTGCGGTGCGGTTTTAAATAAAATTCACGCCTTGTCACCGACGGGGCGTTACGTAATTATCGACGAGGATGAGTTTTTCGACGCCTTCCCCGAAGACAGCGTAAGAAGCTTTGACGAGCTTAAACGCTCGCTTACCCTTCTTTGCAGAGAGGGCTATATCGACGTGAAGTATTCGCGCGGGGAAACCTACTGCGTTGCACCCCTTAAAAGGTACGAGGAAGAACTTCCCGTAGAGGAATACGTTGAAAGCGGCAGAGGTTTCAGAGTCGACCCCGTATTCATCTCCGCTTTTGCGGGCGGTGCGCTGGGCAGCCTTATAATCTCGCTGATATTCGCGTTTATCTGATATGCTTGCCAGAAACGAAAACGAGGTAATGCGCGCCGTCTACGACTTGTGCGACGGCACGGAAAGCTGCCTTATTTCACCCGCCGAAATTATGTCGCTGCTGCCCGCAAAACGAAAATATAACTTAGAAAAAATAGACAGTATTCTGCACGCGCTTTCTTGCGACGGATATTTCGACCTTATCTCTTCCGAGAGAAAGGGCGAAAAAATGTACGTAATTAACTTGAAAGACGCGGGTTTTTCATACAAGCGGACTATTAAACAAAGGCGCCGCGATATCGCTTTCCGCATCACCCTTGCCTTTATCGGCGCCGCGTCAACGTTTATATTCGGTTTAATTATCAAAGGCATTTTTGGTTAATAACCTTATAATAGTTGCTTTTTATTTTGAAATTTGTTAAAATAATTTTAATTAACTCAATTTAACGGTTTCAGAGGAAAGCTATGAAGCATAAGAAATTATTTATATCGTTGACTGCAATACTTGCAGTATTCGTATTTTTCGGTATTTTCCTTTTAATGTGGTTTGTAGGAGATACCTATCCCGACTTTAAAAGATTCAGAAAGGAATTCGAAATCGAGGGACTTGACGACGGCGCGGTTCCGCAAGGAATTGCCGAGTATTACTCTCAGTACGAGATACTCGACGAGAACGGCAATTCGACGAAAAAGTATCAGCATTACTTTTTGACCAGTGCTTATATGAAGGACGGCTCCCCCTCACGCATATACGTAACGGGCAGTGAATCGGGTTACATAGGATCCGTAACAATGCTCAACGAGGACGGCACGCCGCACGTAGGCCACGTGGGCGGAATTGCAACAAACTCTACAAGACTTTGGGTAACTTACGGCGACAGCATTTTAGTTGCGCAAGCAAGCGAAGAATACAAAAACGACAATATTCTTAAAGAAATAATTGCAAAAGCCACTAAAAACAGCAATCTCGAAGACGGCGAAGAAGAACAAAGCATTCAGTTTACCGCGTCATTCAAGGCAAACTGCAACGCGGCTTACCTCTACTACTACCACGACCCCCGCTATACCACAACTTCTTACGACAGACTGTACGTAGGCGAGTTCTACCGCAAGGGCAATTACGAAACGGATAAATCGCACCGTCTTGAAACACCTAACGGTTACAAAAACACTTCGTTTATGTACGAATACAAAACGAACACAAGTACCTCGAATAAATACGGTCTCGATTTAATTGACAGCAGCAGTACTCCCGATAAAACCCTTTCGGACAACGTGCCTAAAATTCAAAAGATATATTCGCTGCCCGAAAAGATACAGGGAATTGCGTTTTCCGGAAGAACGGGTTACGGTACGACGACCGGTTTGTTAATTCTTTCGCAGAGTTACGGACTTGCCAACTCGCACCTCCTCTGCTTTGACTGGAGCAAGGTAAACGCGAAAAGCACGAAATACACCGACCTTTCAGAAAACGGACACAGCTTTGAATACGACGGCGTTTACAGAACGGTAAGCAGTGACAAAAAATCGCCTTACAGCGACAAAGACTTGCTTGTATATTACGTGGACGAAGCCGACGGAGAAATGTTTGTAAACGATTATTCGGTACCTTCGATGTCCGAAGGAATGTGCACCGTCACGTTGCAAGGTTCAAGCACCGCCACGCAAGAGCGTGTTTACGTACTGTTTGAATCGGGCTGTAAAAAATACAATTTGTTCACCCGCGAAAGCATTAAAAACATTTACAGCTTTATACCTAAAACAAAATAAATTAAAAGATACCCTCTATCGGGTATCTTTTTTTTGTTAAACGGTTGCAAATTTAATTAATTACTGATATACTGTTTTTACCACCAAACAGAAAAAATGAATAACTTTGAGATACTTGTACACAATAGCCATAGGCATTGTGTATCTCTTGTGTGCTAAGTATTTTAAAGTTAGTATATTCTGTTTGTGTGGTAACAAATCGGAGATACTCGTGCAGGTGTGTTTCCGGTTTGGGAACACACTTTTATTTTTTACAAGGAGAAACTTAGCACAGTGAAAAAATTTGTTACCACAGCCATTTTAGGCATACTGTCAGCGACTTGCGCGCTTGCATTCACCGCTTGCGGAGGCAATAGCGGCGACAGCGAAAACAACAAACCCGCCGACCCCGAAACACAATGGAAAACCGCACTCGGCTACTTTGCGGTAGATTGGGATTATGAAGAATATGCACCGATTATGACCAACCGCGCAAGAATTAATTTTACTTGCAATTCAACCAACGTCAGCGAAGATGACGATTATTCGGCTCACGGTTCTATATCGATGGACTTCGATAAGAAAGCCACGGATATGAACGGAATAATGGAAGGCTATTATCTGTGGAAGGACGGCGATATCTATTATTCCACGGGCGACAGCGAGATAAAAGACGAGACCGGCGAATACGTAGATTGCTATTACAAGGCTACGATAAGCAAAGATGAATTCGATTTAATTAACGAAGCCAACGTATTTTCTTATGCGGGCGGAATGATTATTTCGGAACTTGACCTTGTCAATAAGTATTCCGAATTTACATATTCCGAAGCAAAGGACGAATACACAGCAACCCTCAATTACGAAAAGAATTCGGGAACTTGCGATATAACGATTAAAATCAAAGACGGTAAACTTGCGTTTATGTCTGCAAATCTCCACAGCACGGAATACGGCGAATTAGGCTATACTTTCGAATACACTTACGGCACTACCGTAACAATACCCGATTTCTATTTAAACCTTGCACTCGGTGATACCCCCAAACCCCAAAACTGATAAAAAACAAATCCTGCACAAATAAAAAAGGCGGTGCGCTTACAGCGCACCGCCTTTTTAATGTTCAATTATTTTATGAATGCACAGCAAGCTTTGTACAAAGAGTAAACGTCGGCCTTGGAAATAAGCTCGTAAGGGGCGTGCATCGAGAGAACGGGAACGCCTACGTCAACAGTTTCGATGCCGAGATTTGCAATATACATAGCAACGGTACCGCCGCCGCCCGCGTCAACCGCGCCCAGCTCGCCCGTCTGCCAATATACGCCGTTATCTTCCAAGATATCGCGGATAAAGCCCATATATTCGGCGGAAGCGTCGTTTGAAGACGACTTGCCGCGTGCGCCCGTATATTTAGAAATTGCGGCGCCGCAAGAAACCACGGTGGTGTTGCGCTTTTCGAAAACAGAGCTGTAAGCGGGGTCGAAGCCCGCCGTTACGTCCGCTGAAATGCACATAGAATTGTATCTTACTTCGATGGGGTTTGCACCGAACGAATTTGCGATAGTGTCGATTACGTCGCAGATAACTTTGCTTTGCATACCCGTGTTGCCGTTGCTGCCAACCTCTTCCTTATCGGCAAATACCGACAGAACCGTATGAGGGGAATCGATATCGAAAATAGCTTTCATTTCGGGGTAAGCGCAGACCTTGTCGTCGTGGCCGTAAGCGGAAATCAACGCGCCGTCGAAACCGACGTCCCTTGCCTTTCCGGCGGGAACGAAGCAGAGTTCCGAGCACTGGAAGTCGATTTCGGTGATGCCGTACTTCTTATTTAAAAGCTTTAATACGGCAGCCTTTACGCACTCCTTCTCGTCCTCGTCGTCAACTGCGGGCAGTCCGCCGATTACTGCGTTAAGGCTTTCGCCGTCGATAGCCTTGCCCAAGGTTTTAGCCGCTTGCTCCGCGCCCAGATGGGGAAGAATGTCGGTTATATAGAAAATGGGGTCGTTTTCGTCCTCGCCCACTACTATATGCTTTTTCTCGCCGCCGCGCAGCATTACCACGCCATGGAGAGCTAAGGGAATTGCCGTCCACTGATATTTTTTGATACCGCCGTAGTAATGGGTTTTAAGATAGCAAAGCCCCGCTTCCTCATACATAGGGTTGGGTTTTAAATCGAGTCTCGGGGAATCGACGTGCGCAACCATAATTCTTACGCCGTCCTTTGCAACGTCCTCGGTACCCACACTGATTAAGAATACGTTCTTTTCGCGGTTGATAAAGTAGCGCTTGTCGCCGGCTTTCAGTTTTTCGGAAAAGCTGAACGGCTTGAAGCCGTGAGCTTCCGCCTCTTTCTTTGCTTCTATTGCGGCGTCGCGCTCCGTCTTGGAATTATCGAGAAATTTTTTGTAGCCTTCAGCAAAGTCGTAAATTTTTTCAAGTTCTTTGCCGTCGGCTTCTTTATATACGTTTTTACGCTTATATTTAAGTTCCATCGTCTTTCTCCTACGAATATTTTAATATACTATATCACCGCAGCCGAAAAAAGTCAAATATACAAATCACGAAAAATAACGCGCTATTCTGCGCGCGTAATTTTTCGTGATTTGAGAGGCGCCGCCTCTCTGCCCGCAATCATAAGGGCAAACACATATATAATTGCGGGCATTCACACTGCCGAGGCGAAAGTTTTCGCAAATTGAGTTGTGCTGCGCAAAAGCATGGTTTTGCTTGCACCGCTAATTAATAAATATTATTTTACTTATTTTGCATTTTTGCCCTTTAAATATTTTACTAATTATAAATAAT
>CAMWLA010000091.1 GCA_947174975.1 uncultured Clostridia bacterium
ATCTTCAATAGGCTGCTCGGCCGTTTGTTTGTTTTTATGTTCAACGTACGCGGTCAGCGCGTACGCGCCTATTATTCCAAGCACGCACAACACGCAGCCTACAACTATATGCGCAACACTCAAAGAGGAATAGACGAAATCGGGGAAGTTATTGTTATAGGTTATGAATATCGCGGGGATAGAGCCGACTACGAAACCGATAATCGCCCAGTTGGTGACCCTCGGGAATTTCCCTAAGAGATATTTCATAAGCTTTGCGATACTGAAAAAGCCCACAATTATTCCGACTGCAAAGGTCAAAAGCACCAGAATCGCGTGTCCGAAATCCGTCTTTAAAAGTGAAACCGTATCAAGAATTTCGTTGTAGTAGCCGAAAATCAATAAAAGCATTGAACCGCTTACCCCGGGAACTACCAACGCGCAGCTTGCAACCGCGCCTACTAAAAGGAGTACGAAATATCCCCAAACGGGCATCGAAGTCGATAAGTCGGCACTGCCGAGGTTAGGTATAAAGCAAATTCCTATAACCAAAAGCAGTGGAAGCGCAACGGAAAGAATATCAAGCTTTTTAAATCCGTTTTTCATTCCGTCCTTGACGATTTTTGGGCAAGAGCCAAGCATGAGTCCACCGAACAGCATAACTGTGGGGAACGGTGCATATTTTAACGCATATTTAAGCGGGAAGTACGCCGCGGCAATCGCAAGCACCGCACCCAAAAGAATGGGAAACAGAGTTATAACGCTGCGCTTAAAATCTTTTAATATGTTGCTTATCGCGCTTATAAGCTTATCGTATACGTTTAATAGCACTGCAAGCGTACCGCCGCTGACGCCGGGGATAATCATCGCCGCGCCGATAGCCGCACCTTTTGCAGCGTCTATAAAGAAATTTTTAAGTTTCATCAGTTTACTTTATGAAGTCTGCAACGTTTATATTCGCTTGCTTTAGCTGAGCGTCGCATTCCCTATAATATTTTTTGTACAGTCTGTAAATTCTCTTCGCCTTATCGGGTACGACGGGGAAGTACAGATTTTCGTCCTTTTCAAGCTCGTTTAAGCGGTAACTGCCGTTAACTTTCCAAAACTTGAAAAATCCTACGTGAATGGCGTCCATGGGGCAGTTGAACGAGCAGCCCATACATAAAACGCACTCTCTGCCGAACTTAAATTTGCCGTCCTTTATCTTAATGTTTGCTTGCGGACATATTTTAATACATCTTTGGCAATCGATACATTTCTTTTTATCCACTTTAAAAAGCGGGCCGTGAATATGCGCAAAAGGCTGTTCGATCACTCTGAAAATAGCGGTAAACGCCTTTTTAAAGATATTCTGCTTGGTTTTACGGCGTACGCCGTTTTCGATTTCTCTTGCGCTCAACGCAGTCATAGCTTGTGTGTATATCCACATCTGCTTTGCCATTTCGTCTGAGTGACGGTAAATCATATTGTACGGCATAACGAAATGCCGTTCAAATAAAACGTCGTAGCCTTTCTTTTTTAAAATTTTAATTAATTTCTGCGAAGAGCCGTCGTTTAAATGCAGCCCCTCGCCGGACGATTTGAACACGAAAGCACGCTTGCCTTGCATTTCGGGAAGCGTCTTTGCAAATTTTAAGATAGGTTCCGGCGCGCTGAACGCGTGAATGGGATAGCCTAACCCTATTAAATCGTATTCGTCGGGTGAAGGGGGCGGCGGACTGTTTTTCGCTATTCTGTACACCGTAACTTCGGCGTTCAGATATTTTTTGTACAGCGAAGCAACCCTTAAAGTGTTCCCCGTTCCCGAAAAAACATATAAGATTACTTTCATTTGTTTTCTATAAACTTATCTTCATCGTCGGAGAGGGGATAAACGTCGTTAACCTCGTCCTTTGTGTGCGTATCGAAATAAACTTGTCCAAAGAAGGGAATATCCGCAAGTGCGCCGTAACGCCACGGCTTGGGTTCACAGCAGTGCGGACACCAGTAACCGCCCTTTAAAATAGTGTGGGGCGCGGACTCGAATTCGTGTCCGTCGCGGCACTGCCAGCGTATTTTCTTATAAATTTCACCCTCATTGTAATCTTTGGATAAACACTTTCCGCCTCTGAATGCGGCTGCTTTGGCCAAATCTGCAAAGGTAAGCGAAACAAGCGGTTTATTCTCGTCGTAGCCGTGGTCTAATAAAAGCGGCTTGGCGTTTTCTATATTTTTAAGGTTTTGATAGTCTTTGCTCTCGCAAAGCAAATCGAACTTTTTCCAGTCGGTTCCTATCTTTTCAAAGTTTTCATAGGAGCCGTAAAAGGCTTTAACTCTGCCGTCAATGCGGTGCTTTATCCAATATTTGGGCGCATTCGTATTTTTGAACAGTCTCTGAATTGCAAGCTTTGAAATAAGGGAAGAGGGAACAATTTTGGCAACCTTGAAATACCAGTATTTTTTCCCCATTCTCTGCCAGAAAATTTTGTTGTTTTCAGTACGGAAGTCCAGAAAATCGTTCAGCTTGTCGCTGTCGTAAAACCATACACCGTGGAAATTGCGCGGTATGTTCCAGTTGGGCTTGAATACTTTTTTTGTGTTCATACCCATAACGGCAAAGCCTTCGTCAATCGTTTCAAAACCCGTTATGCGGCATTCGGCTCCGCCGCCGATATTGTAGATATTGTTCCAAAATCCGTCAAGCTTGCCCGCAAGGTCGCGCTCAACGAGGTGCTTGCAGAGTATTCCGCTGTCAACGTCGGTTACCCATTCCAAGGGGCAGTTCCAGCTTGTATGGAACATAAGTCCGTCTTTAAGGTTGTTTGCAAGCATATACTTATGCAAAACGGCGGTCTGGCGGAGAGATACGAACTTATTAAGTCCGCTGTCCAAAAGGTATCTTTCGGCTTTCATCTTGTACATAGAGTAGCAGTCGTAGTCGGAAGATATCATCGGGTCGCCAACGCGTCCCCAAACGTGCGGGTATGTGCGGTTGCCGTACAGCGCAACCGTAGCAATATGCACGAAAGGTATGTTATTGCCCTTTTCGATTACCGTATCGATAAGGTTTTTCGTGCCAACGAAGTTGCTTAAATAGGTCCCGTGCGGGTCGTGGTCGGATTTCGGCGGAATAAGCGCGGCGCAGTGGATTAAATAGTCCGCGCCGTCCAAAAGCTTTTCGCAGTCCTCTTTGCAAGCGATGTCGCCCTTAAATTTAAAGATGCGCTTGCGGTATTTTTTTAAAAGCTTTTTCGTAAATTTAGGCAAGCTCTTTTCTGCGGAAAAGAGAATACATCTTATTTTAAAATTATTGTCGGACTCAAGAAGGCTTTTTAAAACCTCACCGCCCATAGCTCCGCTGACACCCGTAAGTGCGATTATTTTTTCGTTAGTATTCATAAACAGTATTGTATCATTAAGCTTTCAAGTTGTCAAACGTATAAAAAGGGTGGTATAAGGCAATAACGAAAGCGGAGGAATAATTATGACTGAAATAACTTCAAAGGAATTACAGCTCATTTCCGACGCACTGACGGCGGAGGGGCTTATCTGCAAAAAGGCAAGGGCGTATTCAAACACCTTGACCGATGTCGATTTGGCGGGAACTATCGCAAGAATCGCGGACGAACACGAGCAGCGCTATAACACGCTGTTATCACTTATAGGGGGCTGAAATGAGAATTACAAAAATGGACTGCACGCTCAACGAAAAGGATACCTTGCAAGATTTGCTTGAATCCGAAAAGCAGCTTATGGCGCTGTACACGACTGCACTCTTTGAAGGAAGTACAACTTCATTCAGAAAAAACATTTCAACGAATTTACTCGGCGTTGCCGAAAACCAGTATAAGCTGTTTACCCAGATGCAGACAAGGGGCTATTACGAGCCCGCACCAGCAAAAAAGGATATGATAGACGAGGCAACCTCAACCTTCAAAAAACAGAAAAAAGAATTAAAGGCAAATTAAAAATTAACGGTTCGGACTTTCGTCCGAACCGTTTTTCGTTTGACGAGTGTAGAGTAGGTGTTGCGTAAGCGCAATTAAGATACATCGATAAAACGTAAGGTTTTTCTCGGTTTTCGGGACAAAATCTCACTTTAAGGGCTTTATTTCTCTGTCTACAAGTGATAGAATTGAACCGTAAGCGGATTTAATCATGAATTAGCGGAGGTTTTTATGGAAAGAAAAACAATCGGCGCGTTTATAGCTGTACTTCGGAAAGCAAACGGATTGACCCAGCAAGAGCTTGCCGACAAGCTCAACGTTTCAAATAAAGCGGTCAGCCGTTGGGAGCGGGACGAATGTGCGCCCGATATTACGCTTATTCCCGCGCTTGCGGAAATTTTGGGCGTAACATGCGACGAGCTTTTAAAAGGCGAGCGTATAACGTCGGGTTTTCAGCAAGAAAGGAGCGAGCCTAAAATCGATAGGCAAATTAAAATGCTTATTAATCGCTCTATTTCAAAATTTACGTTACTAATATGGATATCTTTGGCTTTTTCCCTCGTAGGATTGGTCTGTATGTTTGGTATATCTTACGGTGCCTTCAGACCGGTTATCGGCTTCGCTGTAATGTGTGTATTCGCCGTCGCGGCTTTCGTAATAGCTGCAATTGCCACAACTAAAATGAAAGGTGCAAAAAGTGAAAACGAACTGTTTGAAAATGCAGAAGTATCGTCCGTTAAAAAATTTGATAAAACTCTCGCAAGCTTTTCATTCATTGCTTTTTTCGCGGCGATATCGGTAGTAGCTATTTCGTTTCCGCTTGTTATCTATCTGTCAGACTACGTTAACAGCGTTCTGATATTTTCAGTCTATTTAAAGCATTTCTGCGCTGTGGTATTTGCCCTCGGTATTGTGTGGATTATTTTCAAAGATAAATACTGTATATGGATAACCGAACAGCCGTATAAAATAAATTTTAAGCTTATATTAATGAACGGCTTACAGCTCGGGGCAATAGTTGTTGCAACTGTTCTGTTCATAATCCGTCCGTATTTCGAGGAATCTTATGTTGGTATAACAGTTTTAATACTCCTCATTGTCGGATGTGCCTTTTTGGCTGTAAGTGCAATTATCTTTATGGCTTTTATAATTGCTTGCAAGGAGGACAGAAAAAAGCTTGCATTGTCGGGCGTTAGGAATTTGTTTCTCATTATTCCGTCGGCAGTAACTATTCTTGTTCACTCGGTTGAGTTC
>CAMWLA010000092.1 GCA_947174975.1 uncultured Clostridia bacterium
GTTTAAAAGAGCATAAACCAACGCCGCTTGCGAACGGGTACGCTTCTGTTCCAGCACCGAAATCTTTTTTCTGCTTGCATTAATTGCTTTTTTAAGTTTTGATTTCTGTAACATAAGAAAACCCCTTTATTTATATATAAACTTTAAATTGTAATAAGAAACAACATTATTTATTTCGTCGGTTACTATGAACAAGCAAGAGCAGGAAACCGCGTAAACCGCAAGGGAGCTTACATAGAAGTAAGTGACCGAAGCGGTGCGTAAGGTTGACGAACTATTGCGCCGTTCAGAGGAAGCGACATTATAACATTTGGATGCACGCCATTGTCAGCGCATAATCTTTTTTGACTTTCTTCAACAGCGGTTCCAAATCTTCGCCGTATTCCTGTCTGCCGCGAAGCGCTTCGGTAAGATTGCTTGCAGAGTATGCAAGATTTGTAATAGACATATTTTTGCAGACGCCCTTTAAGGTATGCGCCGCACGGAAAGCCTCTTCCATGTTTTTGCTTTCCATTGCACTGCAAAGCTGCGCAAAGCTGGGATCGCTTAAAACCTTGATTAAAAACTTTTTAATTCTTTCGTCGGTCCTAAGTCTGCTTAAAACGTCTTGATAATCGCCTTTCATGACCTCATAACATTCTTCAACGGTCATATTTTTATCTCCTTGCGGAAAAAATTATTTGAGAATATTTTTCATCGTTTCGTCGTAGAAACGATATGCATTCTTCCCGCTCTTTTTGACAGCGTAGGCAGCTGTATCCGCCCTTGCGAACAGTCTTTCGTAATCGGTGATACCGCCTTCGGTACAAGCGATGCCCATACTGACGCTTATCTTAAAATCGGTAAACTCTTGCGTAAGGCACTTGAATATCCGCTTAATCTGCGCCTCTATGGAACGCTTATATTCCATAAATATGATAAACTCGTCTCCGCCGATTCTTGCTACGATATCCTCGTCACGCGTGTTTTCGCGTGCAACCTTTGCGATATGTTCGATTACCTCGTCACCGAAAAGATGTCCTCGCGTGTCGTTGGCTTGCTTCAGATTGTCCATATCGAACATAATGAGAGCAAACTTTCTCTTGCCCGCGTTAGCAAGCAAATCGTTTATTCTCTGCTTCGCCGCGCGGTAATTCAAAAGACCGGTACGGAAATCTTTTTCAACTTCGGTTTCAAGATATTTTATTTCGTTAATCTCTTCGTTAACGTCGACTATCTTTCCGATTGCGCCCTCTAATTCGGGCTTGTCGTTATCGTTCCACATAGTGCGGACGTAAACCTTGCACCACGTTTTCGCGCCCTTTATATCGAGAAGATATTTTTCGATAATGCTGGGATTTTCGGGCGATGTCGCCTTGATTTTTGCAATTAAATCTTTAAAATCTTTTTTTGCGAAAACTTTTTTGCCGAACTCGCTGTCAGCGGGGTTGTAGATAGTTACTGGCAACCCCAAAAATTCCGCGCACCAGTCGGAAAAGGTAATCATTTCCGGAACGGCGTTGTATTCGAATATTACCTCTCGCGAAAGCGATGAAAGTATTTTAAATCTATTGCGCTCGTGCTCCAACAGCTTTATGGTTCTGTTTGAAACCTCCGTTCCCTCGTTTTTGAGTGTGCGCACCAAAGTATTGTTTATATCGTTTTCAGCCGCATCGTCGAAGGACACTTGCTTTAATTTTCTTTCAAGCTCTTTATGACAGCTCTTGAAGCAGTCCAAAAGCAACGGATTGAACGCACCGCACTCGCCTTTCAGAATCATATTCACCGCTTGCTCGTGCGGGAAAGAAGGCTTATACACACGGCGCGAAGTCAGCGCGTCGTAGACGTCGGCAAGCGCAACCACTTGCGCGGAAATGGGAATTTCTTCACCCTTTAAGCCGTCGGGATATCCGCTACCGTCAAACCTTTCGTGGTGCCAGCGGCAAATTTCATAGCTCTCCTTAATGAGCGGTTCGCTGCTTCTGAAAGGAATATCTTCAAGCATCTTCGCGCCCTCTAAGGTGTGAGATTTCATTATCTCGTACTCCTCGGCGGTGAGCTTACCCTCTTTGTTGAGTATCTCCGAGGGAATGGTTATTTTGCCTACGTCGTGCAAAGCCGAAGCGTTACTGATAAGCGTTATCCGCTTAGGACTCAAATCGTATTTATCGGTAGTTTTTGCAAGCTGTTGCAATAAAAACTCGGTTATGGCGTGAACGTGCAGAACGTGCAGTCCGCTTTCGCCGTTTCTGAACTCGACTATGTGAGAGAGTATCTCAATCATAAGCCGGTTGTCTTTTTCCTTTTCGTAAATCTGCGCGGCAAGGCGCGAGGATAAATCTCTCTGCTTTTCGCCGAGAATCACATTGCTGTCAACGCGGTGGCGAACGGTACGCTCGTCAAACGGGCGGGAAATATATTCGACTGCGCCGAGCCCGTAAGCTTTGTCCATGAAGGTTGAAGCCGTTTCCGCCGAAATCATTATGACCGGAATATGCTTTATCCAGCCCTTCTTGTTCATAAGCTTCAACAGTCCGAAGCCGTCCATAACGGGCATAACGATATCGAGAAGCATCAAGCAGATATCCATCTCATGCTCTTGAATTATCCTTGAAGCGACAAGCCCGTTTTCAGCTTCGAGAATGTCGTAGTCTGCTGAAAGCATATCTTCAAGCAAAGCGCGATTGAGTTCGGAATCGTCTACGATAAGAATTGTCTTTTTTGTGTTCATTTATCCCCAAAGCTCTATAAAGCTAACAGTATACCAGTATATTATTCGTGCTAATAATACTACAATTCATTACTTTTGTCAACAAATATCGCCTTGATTTAAATCGATAGAATATTACGGAAAAAGGGCGCGTCATTTCAAGACGCACCCTTATTATTATATGATTTTTTAACCTATACAGCTTTTAATTTGCTTTAACGCACTTTTTTCAAGGCGCGATACCTGCGCTTGGGAAATGCCCACCTCTTGCGAAATTTCGGTCTGGGTCTTACCCTCGAAATATCTTAGAAGCAGAATTTCTTTTTCTCTCTTTTCTAATTTTTGCATTGCCTCGTATAAGGCCGCCTTTTCCGTCCACACCTCGTCGTTGTTCTTTACGTCGAAAATCTGGTCCATCAACAAAAGCGTGTCGCCCGATTTATTATACACCGGTTCGTATAAAGATACGGGGTCGGAAATCGCGTCCAGCGCGTAAGCCACTTCGGAAACAGCGATATTCATTTCCTTGGCGATTTTGTCGTAGGTTACGTCCTCGTCGTCAAGTTCAAGTTTTTCTCTGACTTTCAGAACCTGATACGCCGTGTCGCGTATACTCCTCGAAACCCTAAGGCTGTTGCCGTCGCGAAGGTATCTTTTGATTTCGCCCAAAATCATAGGAACCGCGTATGTGGAAAACCTTACGCCTACGGTGATATCGAAGTTGTCTATCGCCTTGATAAGCCCCACGCAGCCCGCTTGAAAGACGTCGTCCGCGTTTGCGTTCTTTGCCCAGAAACGGCGCACGAGCGACAAAACCAAACGCAAGTTTCCGGTAATGAACTGCTGGCGCGCTTCGTCGTCGCCCGCCTTCAATCTGAGCATAAGCTCTTGCTGTTCCTTTTGGGAATACACGGGAAGCGACGATGTGTTGACACCGCAAATTTCTACTTTTTGTAACATAATAAACCTCCTCAGATACTATGTACTTTTGCAGTGTCAACTTTAATATTTAATTAAATCTTCTTGGAGATATCCCTTTTTAATTTTGATATTATTTTCTTTTCAAGCCTTGATATGTAGCTTTGCGAAATACCCAATTTATCCGCGACGTCCTTTTGCGTCATTTCCTCGCCGCCGTCCAAGGCAAAGCGCATACGCATAATTTTCTGTTCGCGCTGGGAAAGCTTTGAAAGCGAAGCTTGCAACAGCTCTCTTTCCACTCCGCCCTCGATATCGGAATAAACGCAGTCCGCGTCCGTGCCCATAACGTCGGATAATAATAGCTCGTTGCCTTCCCAGTCGGTGTTTAAAGGTTCGTCGAAGCTGACTTCCTGTTTAAGGCGCGAAAGCCGCCTTAAATACATTAAAATTTCGTTTTCAATGCACCTTGACGCGTAAGTTGCAAGCTTGATATTCTTGTCCGACTTAAAGGAATTAATAGCCTTGATAAGCCCTATCGTGCCGACGGAAACGAGGTCGTCGCCGTCCGCTCCGCTGCCTTCGAACTTTTTGGCTATGTACACTACTAAGCGGAGATTGTGTTCGACAAGCTCAGACTTGGCTTGCTCGTCACCGTTTTCAAGGCGGGAAATTTTGTCGCTCTCTTCCTCGGGCGAAAACGGCAAAGGCAACGCTTCCGTTCCGCAGATATAGTCGAGAGTGTTTTTGCCGAATATAAGCGCTAAAAGCTGTTTGATTTTTTCTAACATATCTCCTCCATATAATCGGGGTGAAGAATCGCCTTGTCCGCATACGGAGTTACGGCTATTTTTACGCCCTTCAGCACTCTTACTTTTTCGCCTTTGCGTATCTCCAACTTGTCCGCCGTAAACACTTTTAATTTTTTGCTCTCGGCAACAGTATGTATTTTTACGAAAGTTTCTATTCGCGTTTCGTCAATAATTTTTTGCGCAGCGGTAAGCGGAATTACGCAGACGGGCTGCCCCAAATAATAAACCTTGTTTCCGCTGTCGAAAAACCCCGAAAGGCTTACGTTTTTTTCGTCCTTGCAAACCGTGCATGAAACTTCGGTCTTGTCCGTCTTTTTTAATTTTGCCGCGATTTTACGCGCGAAGATTATTAAAAGAAGCGCACCGAACAGAGGTATTCCTATCGGCACCGAGGAAAGAACGAAGCCGCTCCCCGCGTCGTAGCTTATTCCCGCGAGCGAAAATATTCCTATCAAGGCACCACCTAAAAGCGCGGTAAACGCCAAAAACAGAGCAGTTAATTTAATGTATGCTTTAAAGCTTGTAAACTTGCCCGCAATAACGCAAATAATCAACCCCGATACTAATTTTATTAATACCGACAGCACGCTGCCCAATTTGAAAAGCGGAAAAACCACCGCAAAGCAAGCGCCGAATACGGACGCTAAAAAAAGCCGGAAAATATGCGCGGGATTTTTGGCAACTGCCTTTGCGCAATACAGCAGTGTAAAATC
>CAMWLA010000093.1 GCA_947174975.1 uncultured Clostridia bacterium
GGCGACTTGCACGACCGACGGCGAAAAGACTTTCACTTGCGCAAACGACGGCAGTCATACCAAAACGGAAGTAATTCCCGCGCTCGGCCACAATATTGCGCAGCACGAGGGGCAAGCGGCAACTTGCACCGAAGCGGGTTGGGAAGCATACGAAACTTGCTCGCGCTGCGACTATTCGACTAAGGTCGAAATTCCCGCGCTCGGACACAGCTTAAATCACAAATCAGAAACTGACGCAACGGAAGATAAGGACGGCAACACCGAATACTGGGAATGCGATAATTGCCACAAGTATTTCTCGGACGAAGCGGGCAAAACCGAAATAACCGATAAATCAAGCGTTGTTATTCCCAAGCTTCCTAAAAACGGCGGCTCCGTGCTGTGGATTATCTTGATTATAATTCTCGTTTTGATAATTTTGGCTGAAATTGCGTTCATAACGTATCGCAAATTGCACGCTGACGCAAAGGAGAAAAAATTATGATAGTTGCAGTTATAGTTTTGGCAGTTGTTGCGGTTCTGCTCGGCGGATATATCCTTTTGGATATTCTGTACCTCAATAAGAGGAAAACGGCAGTTGCGACCGCTATAGAGGTCGAAATCCCCGAAGAGGAACAGCCGACCGTAATAGACGCAAAGCCTATCGTTAAAGAAGTGCAAAAGCCGGTTGAATTTAATCCCGACGAACTTCGCGAAAGCGTTACGGCGCAGGAAGTCGATACGCTTATGGAAGACGATGTCGCGGAAAGCCTCATCGAAAAATCCGAAGTCAAGACGGACAGAACCAAGCAAGGCATAATCAATATAGATACCCTATCACAGAACTTCAAAAGCGGAGAGGTTGTAACGCTCGACGAAATCAAAAAGCGCATCAAGGGCTTTTCAAAGACTACTTATATAAAAGTGCTTGCCAGAGGCACGCTTGACAAGGCGTTGACCGTCGAAGCGGACAGCTTTTCTATTCAAGCCGTAAAAATGATAGTTCTCACCGGCGGCAAAGTAATAAAAAATTGCGAATAAGCATAAAAGCGTTCACGCAAACCTGCGTGAACGCTTTAAATTTTGGTGCAGATAATATTCACAGTATTCTAAGCATATAGCAAGATGTATCTTGTTAACTTAAATGTTTAGTAATTAACAAAATTCTTATTTTTTAAAAATTTATTTCACGGCGTTGCAATATCCGAACCTATTTGATAAAATTATATCGATTTAAAAATATCAATTAGAGGTGTTAAATGGATTTTAAGTTAGACTATGAAGTTTGCGACAGCGTTGAAAAACTTGAAAGCGAAATCAAAAGAGTACGCAAGGCTCAACAAGAATTTGCGTCTTTTACGCAAGAGCAAGTTGACAAAATCTTTTTGGCTTGCGCAACCGCCGCAAATAAAGAGAGAATCCCGCTTGCAAAGCTTGCCGTAAGCGAAACTGGAATGGGCGTGGTGGAAGACAAGGTAATCAAAAACCACTACGCGGCAGAATATATCTATAACAAGTACCGCGACGTGAAAACTTGCGGAATTTTAGAGGAAGACAAGGCGTACGGCATCATTAAAATTGCAGAGCCGATAGGAATAATCGGCGCGGTCATTCCCACTACGAATCCGACTTCCACGGCGATATTTAAAACGCTTTTGTGCTTAAAGACGCGCAACGGCTGTATATTAAGTCCGCACCCCCGCGCAAAAAATTCAACTATTGCAGCCGCGAAGGTAATCTACGAAGCCGCAGTTGCCGCGGGCGCGCCCGAGGGCATTATCAGCTGGATAGACGTTCCCAGCTTAGAGATGACCAACCTTTTAATGAAAGAGGTCGACACCATTCTTGCAACCGGCGGCCCCGGTATGGTAAGGGCGGCTTATTCAAGCGGTAAGCCGGCAATCGGCGTAGGCGCGGGCAACACCCCCGCGGTTATCGACGAAAGCGCGGATATTCTCGTCGCGGTAAATTCTATAATCCATTCCAAAACCTTTGATAACGGTATGATTTGCGCGTCGGAGCAGTCCGTCATAGTTGCCGATAAAATTTATAGCAAGGTTAAAAAGGAATTCGAAGCGAGGGGATGTCATTTCCTCGTCGGCGACGAGCTTGACAAAGTAAGAAAAACGATAATAATAAACGGCTCGTTGAATGCGAAAATAGTCGGTCAGTCGGCTGTAAAAATAGCACAGCTTGCGGGCGTCGAAGTACCCGAAAGTACTAAAATTCTGATTGGCGAAGTGGAAAGCGTGGATCTTTTTGAAGAATTCGCACACGAAAAGCTTTCGCCCGTGCTTGCAATGTATAGGGCGGAAAGCTTTGACGACGCGCTGAATAAGGCGGAAAAACTCGTTGCTGACGGCGGATACGGACACACCTCGTCGCTGTACGTAAACACCGTTACGGCGCAAGATAAAATCCACGAATTTTCCGAGAGAATGAAGACTTGCCGCATACTTATAAATACTCCCTCGTCGCACGGCGGCATAGGCGATTTATACAACTTCAAACTTGCTCCGTCGCTTACGCTCGGCTGCGGAAGTTGGGGCGGAAATTCGGTTTCCGAAAACGTAGGAGTTAAGCACCTTTTAAATATAAAAACAGTTGCGGAAAGGAGAGAAAATATGCTGTGGTTTAGGGCGCCCGAAAAGGTCTACACAAAGAAGGGCTGTCTGCCCGTTGCGCTTGAAGAGCTTACTCATGTTTTAGGCAAGAAGCGCGCATTTATAGTCACCGATAAATTTCTATATGAAAACGGCTTTACGAAATGTATTACCGAAAAGCTTGACGAACTCGGCATCGCGCACAGCACTTTCTCGGACGTCGCACCCGACCCCACGCTGGAATGCGCGGTCGCGGGGGCAAAGCAGATGTCTGCGTTCAAACCCGATACGATAATTGCCCTCGGCGGCGGCAGTGCAATGGACGCGGCTAAAATTATGTGGGTTATGTACGAACATCCCGACGTTGACTTCCTTGATATGGCTATGCGCTTCGTCGATATAAGAAAGCGTATCTACACGTTCCCCAAAATGGGAGAAAAAGCTTATTTTATTGCAATTCCCACTTCTGCGGGTACGGGTTCTGAGGTAACGCCGTTCGCGGTCATCACCGACGAAAAGACGGGAGTAAAATATCCCCTTGCAGACTACGCACTGTTGCCTAATATGGCAATTATCGATACCGATTTGCATATGTCCGCGCCTAAGGGACTGACTGCGGCTTCGGGTATCGATGCGGTAACCCACGCTTTGGAAGCTTACGCGTCAGTTATGGCAACCGACTACACCGACAGCCTTGCATTGCAAGCCTTAAAAGTAATTTTCAAGTATTTGCCCGCGGCTTACGAAAACGGTACGACCGATATCGAGGCAAGGGAAAAGATGGCAAACGCGGCAACTATGGCGGGTATGGCTTTTGCAAACGCGTTCCTCGGCGTGTGCCATTCGATGGCACATAAATTGGGTGCGTTCCATCATTTGCCCCACGGCGTGGCAAACGCGCTTATGATTGACGAGGTTATCCGTTTCAACTCGTCTGAAGCGCCTACAAAGATGGGCACGTTCAGCCAGTACGCATATCCCAAAGCTCAGCGCAGATATGCGGAAGTTGCCGAAGCTTTGGGCGTTGACGGTAAAAACGACAAAGAAAAGGTTGCAAACCTCATTAAAGCTATTGATAAGCTTAAAGAGAGGGTTGGCATTAAAAAGACCATTAAAGACTATGGTATCGAAGAGCAGGATTTCTTTGATAGGCTTGACGAAATGGTAGAGCAAGCGTTTGACGACCAGTGCACGGGCGCAAACCCGAGATACCCTTTAATGAGCGAAATAAAACAGATGTATCTCAACGCGTATTACGGAAAATAAGGAGGAGAATTATGCAAAGACAGAAAATATTTTCAAGGGCAGACAAAGAAATTTACCGCGACGGCGACAAGCTTGTCAAAGTGTTTGACGCAGACTTTTCAAAGGCCAATATTTTAAACGAAGCGTTAAATCACGCAAGAGTTGAAGAAACCGACTTAAACGTCCCCAAAATCCGCTCTATCGAGGTTGTAGACGGTAAATGGGCGATAATTCTCGACTATATCGAGGGAAAGACTTTGCAGTCCTTAATGGACGCCCACCCCGAAAAAGAAGACGAGTATTTAAATCTCTTTGTGGATTTGCAGATGAGCGTGCTTTCGCATAAAGTGCCGATGCTCAATAAATTAAAGGACAAAATGCAGACTAAAATATCTTCAACCGATTTAGACGCGACTACGCGTTACGAGCTGCATACCCGCCTCGATTCGATGCCCAAGCACACGCATTTGTGCCACGGCGACTTCAATCCCACGAACGTAATTATCACTAAGGACGGCACGCCTTATATAATCGACTGGGCGCACGCAACGCAAGGCAACTCGTCGGCGGACGTCGCAAGAAGTTATCTTTTGTTTTGCCTTGCAGATAAAAAGGAGCTTGCCGATAAGTATTTGAAGCTGTACTGCAAGAAGAGCGATACCGCTATGCAGTATATTCAGCGCTGGATACCCATAGTTGCGGCTTCCCGCCTTGTAAAGGCGCCCGAAAGCGAAAAGCAATTTCTTCGCCGTTGGGTCGACGTAGTTGAATACGAATAAACTTTAATAAAAAAACGCAAGCTTAAGGCTTGCGTTTTTTATTTGGTGCAGATAATAGGATTTGCGCCTTGGGCGGCGCGCACGGTTGACAGCAAAAGTCAATTGCTGTCAAGTCTGCGGTAGAGCCCGCAGACCTACGCAAACTGAGTTTGCTTGCCTCCCGTCAAATCCTATGAAATCGCTCCAAAGAAATAGCACTATCAAAGAGAAGTATCTCTTTAATAGTGCTATGGTGCAGATAATAAGATTTGAACCTACACGGTTGCCCACTGGATTCTAAGGCTTATGCGGACAAAATCGCCCTTAGCAAAAACAGCTAAAAACAGGGCATTTTTAGCCAAAAACGGCGTAAAAAGCGCCCAAAATCAAACATTTCCGTTTGTTAAAAATTTCCTTAAAATCACAGTTTCCCAAAATTTCCCAAAAATTTTTCACATAAGCTTTGTCATATTGATTTTTGTCGTTGACTTGACTGATTATACAAATAAGTCTATAAT
>CAMWLA010000094.1 GCA_947174975.1 uncultured Clostridia bacterium
TAGTATAAATATGGAATAAATCCGTAAAGGAGTTTAATGTCAAATAATACGGTAAAAAAAGTCGAAGCGGGTAGCGTGGACAAGCTGCAAAGAATTTTAGGCACCTTCGATGAAAACTTAAATATAATAATGCGAAATCTGGGCGTAACCGTCCGCGTTGACGGTCTGACGTTCGTTATCGGCGGTGAGGAGGAAAGAGTAAATAATGCAGCTTCCGTAATTGAAAGCCTTCTCGCACTTTCCGAAGCGGGTGAGACCGTTGATAGAGGCAGAGTGGAATATTGTATCGAGCTTGCCTTAGAGGGTAAGGCTCGCGACATTACTAAAATTTCCGCCGATACTATCGCGGTAACTTATAGGGGTAAACCTATAAAATGTAAGACGGTCGGACAGAAAAAGTACGTCGACAGTATAAAGAAAAATACTATAACTTTCGGCGTGGGGCCCGCGGGAACGGGCAAAACCTATCTTGCCGTTTGCCTTGCGGTGCAAGCGCTTAAATCAAAACAAGCGGATAAAATCATTCTTACCCGCCCCGCAGTAGAAGCGGGTGAAAAGCTGGGCTTTCTTCCCGGGGATTTGCAAACAAAAGTAGACCCGTATCTGCGCCCCTTGTATGACGCATTGCAAGAGATGCTCGGGCTTGAGAATTACACCAAGCTTTTAGAACGCGGTTCTATAGAAATCGCTCCGCTTGCATATATGCGCGGGCGTACACTTTCGGGCGCGTTCGTAATTCTGGACGAGGCGCAAAACGCCACGCGCGAACAAATGAAAATGTTTTTAACCCGCTTAGGCGACGGAAGTAAGATGGTCGTCACTGGCGATATAACTCAAGTCGATTTGCCCGACGGCAAGTCGAGCGGACTGCAGCACGCCGCGGGCGTATTGCAAGAAGTCGAAGATATCGGTATAATTTACCTTACGGATAAAGACGTCGTCAGAAACCCTTTGGTTATGAAAATTGTAAGGGCGTACGAAAGCGACGGCAAAAGGAGGATGCAAAATGAACACAGTAACAAAACTGACGCAGAAGGACGCATTTAAAAGCATATTTACGTTCCTTTTGGGAATTATCGGCGTTTACGTAATAATGCTGTGTATGATTGCCGTTACCCGCGGGGTATCGGGATTTTCCGCTTATTTTATAGAGTATAAAAATCAGCTTGTAACTATCGGGGTTTCAATTCCCATACTTTTTGCAATACTGTACACGTTCTTTTTCTTCGAAAATAAGTACGTGCTTACAAGAATCAGCAAGATATTAGAGCTTTTCCTTATTATATATATCGCGCTTGCCGTGACGTTCGTATTCAGCAAATACGTTGACCCTATGTCGCGCCCGTTCGTGTTTGTTTCACTCATGTGCGTAACGTTGTTTAGGCGCAGAGATGCGATTTTTATTAACACGACGTTTGCGCTGATGATGCTGATTATCGACCGCTTTGCTGGCTTGACTATGGAAGCCGATATGGTTTACAGAAGCTACGCTTGCCTCTTGTGCGCATTCTGTACGGGTATAATTGCAGCTTTCGTATTCTCAACAATCAAAAACCGTTTCCAGTGCGTTATATTTGCGTTTATTTTGTTCCTTCCGGTTGAAATTATAAACTGCGTAATAGTTTTGCCCGTAAGCCAGTTCCCCGCAAGGTTGGTTGCAGATTTGCTGATTTTCGGTGCGGTGGGCTGTCTTGCGTCGGTAATGCTGTATATGTTCATTCTTCCGATATTCGAAAAGCTGTTTGCGGAAATGACTGTTTTCAGACTGCGTGAAATAACGAGCGACAGCGTAAAACTCATAAAGAAGCTTAAAGAGAGCGCTCCCGGAACTTACAGCCACTCGGTAGTCGTTTCACAACTTGTAGAAGCTTGCGCCAAGGCAATAGGAGAGGATCCCGAGCTTGCAAGGGCTGCAGCGTTCTATCACGACGTCGGTAAATTAAAGGGCCCCGAGATGTTCGCGGAAAACCAAACGGAATACAACTTCCACGACGATATCACGCCGGAGCTTTCCGTTGATATTATCCGTTCGCATACGCGTAACGGTGCCGAGCTTATAAAAAAGAGCCGTCTTCCCGAATTCTTTGCGGACGTGGCCGTTCAGCACCACGGCACTATGCCAATAAAATATTTCTATTACAAAGCGTTAAAAATGAGCGACGGCGAGCTGAATATCGATAACTATTCTTATGCCGGACCTATTCCCGAATCTAAGATAGCCGCACTCATTATGATAGCCGACTCTGCAGAAGCGTCAACGAGGACCTTGCCAGACCGCTCTCCCGAAAAAGTTGAAGCTTTCGTAAGAGGAATTATCGAAGAAAGGCTTGATTTAGGTCAGTTTGATAACTGTAATATCACGATGCGTGACCTTACGATTATAAAGAATACTATAGTAAGTCAGCTTTCGGGTGTATATCATTCGAGGGTGGTATATCCTAAAATTTCGATATCTAAGAAAAAATAATTATGAAATTATATATAAATTGTGAAGAAGAGGATTTTTCCGCGCTTGCAGACGCGTTTGAAAACGAGTTTGAAAGCGATACCGATCTTTCCGCAGAAATAGTCATAGTCGACGAAGAGGAAATACGCCGTTTAAACCGCGAAACGCGGAACGTCGACGCCGTAACCGACGTGTTGAGTTTTCCGTCGCTTGACGGAATTTTCGGCGTAAAAATCGAAAAGAAAAATTTTCGCGCAGATTTGGACGAGCAAGGCAATCTGTTTATCGGCAGTATCGCAATCTGCAAAAAACGCGCTGAGGAGCAAGCGGAAGAATACGGTCACGGAATACATAGAGAAATGAACTATCTTGCCGCACACGGAGTGTGTCATCTTTTGGGCTACGACCATATGCTTGACGATGATAAAGCGGTAATGCGCGAAAAGGAGGAACGCGTCCTTGAAAAAATGGGCGCAGTAAGATAATGAGAAGCGGATTTATCGGCGTTATCGGAAAAGCGAACGCCGGCAAAAGTACGCTAATAAACGTGCTTGTCGGCGAAAAAGTAGCAATTGTTTCCCCCAAACCTCAGACCACGCGCGACGCGATTATGGGCATACTTACAAAAGAGAATTATCAGCTTGTTTTCGTGGATACTCCGGGCATTTATAGGGCAAAAAACCGCCTTTCCGATATGATGATGAAAACTGCGGAAACCGCGGCAAAGGACGTCGATTTTATTCTGTTTGTTCACGACGGTCACGCTGGCGTATCGGAAGACGATATCGCGCTTATTAAAAAGTATCACGGCGGAAATATTCCTATGGCAATAGCCTATACGAAAATAGACATTATGCCCAAGGAAAACATTTTAAACGACATTAAAATTCTCTATGATAACGGTATCGAGTGCGACGTTTTCCCCGTTTCCGCAAGAAAGTATACAAATATTGCAAAGCTTGAAAAATTTCTCGTTGAAAAAATGCCCGAGGGCGATAAAGTAATTTCCGAAGATATAGTTTCCGACAAGTCGGAAAAGTTTATGATATCGGAGATTATGCGCGAGAAAATTCTCTTGAAATTCGGTCAGGAAATTCCCCACGGCATTGCAATTTCTATAAACACCTTTGAAAGAAAAGAAAATGGCGTTTACGATATTAATTTAGATATTATCTGTGAAAAGCCTAATCATAAATCTATTATTATCGGTAAACAAGGCAAAGCGTTGAAAGAGGTGGCGTCATTTGCCCGCGCCGATATGGAAAAGTTTTTGGGTAGCAAGGTCTTTTTAACGACGTACGTAAAGGTTAAGGAGGACTGGCGCAACCGCCCCAACTTAATTCGTGATTTCGGTTACGACGATTGACATATTTTTTTATAAACTGCACAATCTTTTGTTAAGAGGTGGTTTATGAAAGAAAGAGATAAAGACGCGGCAGAGCTTGCTTGGAAAATGTTTGAAAAGACGGGCAACGTAAGCTATTATATGTTGTACAAACACTTAGACGAAAAGAAATAACAAAACGCATATCCATGTTGCATAACTGCGTTTTAGGTGAGTTGAATTCATAAATGGAAACAGTAGTAAACGCGGTGATGCTGCGTGCAGTAGACTACAACGAAAACGATAAAATATTGACCCTTCTAACGGCGGAAAACGGTAAAATAACCGCCGGGATAAAGGGCGTAAAAAAGGCGGCTGCAAAGTTAAAGTTTGCGGCTCAGCCTTTTTGTTTTGCGGAATACGTTTTGGCAAAAAGGGGAGATAAGTATACCGTAATCAACGCAACCGAGTGCGAAAGCTTTTACGACTTGCGCACCGATATCGAAAAGTTTTACGCGGCAAGCGCAGCGGTAGAAGCAGCCGATGCGTTGACTTACGAGGGCGACGAATTCCGCGAAATATTTTACGCGCTTGTCGATACTCTTTCAAAAATCAGCAACGGCAATGAAAAGGAGCACTTAATTTCGTTTTTGCTATACGTACTGCGAAAGTCGGGTTACGGCATCAACGCGGAAAACTGCGTAGAATGCGGGGCTTCGCTTACGGATAAGGACAAGCTTCGCTTCGACATGAACGCGGGTTCGTTCACTTGCTTTGAGTGCGGCAACGGCGCGGGCGCAAGCCAAGTAACTTATAACGTAATAAGAAAGGCGGAGGGAAAAACTTACGATGAAAGTTTTATCACTTCCGACGGCGAAAAGCGCGCTTTGCGCTTAATTCGCGAATACGTTTCCTTCAAACTTAACACAGCCTTTAAGAGCTTATCGGAATACATAAGATTAATATAAAAAACCGACGGAGTTACGGCGTATTTGATAGGGATAGAAAGCAAGGAAAGATAGTTGATTTTTTCCTTGCTTTCTATTTGCATTTTTACTATAATATAATTACGATAAACAGTAATTTATAGAGGTATGTTTATGAAAAAAATATTTGTAAGTTTATTTGCAAGCATTTTACTTGTTATAACCCTTGCATTATGTGCTTGCGGTGATGATAAGAGCGGTACTTATTATCCGACTAATGAAGAAATGAAAACAAATCTTGAAAACGGTGGTTATACTGTAACTGTTACAACTGATTTAGGTGATAAAAACGGTACGCACGTTTCTGCAACAAAAGATAATGAATATATTGAGTTCTATTGGCT
>CAMWLA010000095.1 GCA_947174975.1 uncultured Clostridia bacterium
ACATGTACTGGGACCTGATCTTTGGTGTAATGGATTTTAATTATTTTAATAAATTTACTTTTTAGGGTAGTAATCGTCATAGTATAATTTTATTTCTTTTTTACATAATAATTTTATGAAAAAGATTATATCGATTTTGTGTACCTTAGGTTTAATAGGCGGTTATGCGGCGACTACCGGTTTTGAAATAGACAATTCTGACAAAAATATTACGGTTGGCTGTAAATCTGCGTATTTAATGGACTATAATTCCGGTGAATGCATTTATAAGCAGAACGAATGCGAACGTTTGCCGATTGCAAGTATGTGCAAGGTTATGACCCTAACTCTGGTCATGGACGCTGTTGACAGCGGTAAGCTTGCTCTAGAGGATATGATAACGGTAAGCGATAACGCATCTGGAATGGGCGGTTCGCAAGTATTTCTTGCAAGCGGCTGCCAATACTCGGTAGATCAATTAATTAAAAGCATAATTGTATGTTCTGCAAATGACAGTTGTGTTGCGCTGTCAGAAACGGTTGCGGGCAGTGAGGATAGCTTTGTTGCGGAAATGAACAAAAAAGCGGTAGAACTCGGTTGCAATGATACGTTATTTGCAAATTGCACCGGTTTGCCTAAGCCTACGCAGTATTCATGCGCAAAGGACGTTGCGCTTATGTTTCGCAATTTGCTGAAATATGAAAATTACTTCAATTACAGCAAAATCTGGCTTGAAGACTTCGTTCATCCAGATGACAGAGTTACTTCGATGACAAATACAAATAAGCTACTGAGAAAATATAAATTGTGTGACGGAGGTAAGACCGGATTTACCAACGAGGCGGGCTTCTGCTTTACGGCTACTGCAAAGAAAGATAATTTAAGACTAATTTCTGCCGTTTTGGGTGCCGATAGCAGCGATCACAGATTTGATTCTACCGTAAATATGTTTAATTATGGGTTTGCAAATTTCAGAAATAAGATAATTCTTGACAAAGATATGCCTTTAAACGACGAGTTTGCGGTTTCCGGCGGAAAGAAACAGAGCTTTGCGGTTTGTCCGGAGAAAAACTGTTACGTATTTACCGAAATGAACAAGGAGCCCGAAATTTCTTATAACGTTATTTCGCATCCTGTTAAAGCTCCTATAGTTAAGGGTCAAAATGTAGGCACGATTGAAATATATAAGGACGGCGTTTTGTACGAAACTGTAAGCGCAGTTTCTGCGGAAGACGTTAAGAAAGCAAGCTTCGGCGATAACTTCCAGAATATTTCAAGTAAATGGGCAATCTAAAATTTATATAAATTGAGTACGGCATCCGCAAAGCGGATGCCGAAATTTATTTGACTAATTTATGTAGTTTTGTTAAAATGATTGTATACGTTTTACGGAGACCGCAATGAACGAAAGAGATACTCTTAAAATAAACGGTAAGGGGCACTTGGAAATAGGTGGATTGGACACCGTTGATATTGCAAGGCAATTCGGCACCCCCGTGTACGTATTTGACGAAAAGCATATACGTGATATGATGCGCGTATATAAAGACGTTATAAATGAAGATTATTGCGGAAACGGCTTAGTTTTATACGCATCAAAGGCGTTTTCGTGTAAAGCGATATACAAAATTGCGGCACAAGAAGAAATCGGTGTAGACGTCGTTTCCGGCGGGGAAATGTTCACTGCGCTTTCCGTGGGGTTCAATCCCGACAAAATATATTTGCACGGAAACAATAAGCTTGTAAGTGAGCTTGAATTTGCACTCGATAACAGAGTAGGTACTATCGTAGTAGACTCTTACCGCGAAGCGGACATATTAGACAATCTTGCGGGCGAGCGAAACATAAAGCAAAACGTACTCATTCGCGTAAATCCCGGGGTGGAAGCGCATACGCACGCTTTTATTCAAACAGCCAGAACTGACAGCAAATTCGGGTTTTCTGTTTCTGACGGTTCGGCCAAAAGTATGGTGTCGTATTTGCTCAATAAACGGAATTTGAGGCTTAAAGGCTTCCATTGTCATATCGGTTCGCAGATATTTGAAAAGCAGTCGTTTATACTTGCAACTGAAAAAATGATTTCATTTATTTCGGATATGAAAGATAGGCATGGTTTTGAAGCGGAAACCTTAAATCTGGGCGGCGGGTTCGGTATTTGGTATAACGATGAAGATCCCAAGCTTAAATTAGACGACTACCGTGATTACGTAAAAAGTATAATTGACGTTATAAACAATAAAACCAAAGAGTTAAACCTCAAAAAGCCGTATTTGGTAATTGAGCCCGGGCGTTCAATTATTGGTGAGGCGGGTATAACCTTATACACGGTAGGCGCAATAAAGGAAATTCAAGGAATTAAGAAATACGTTGCGGTTGACGGCGGTATGTTTGAAAATCCGCGTTATGCGCTTTATCAGTCAAAATATACGGCGCTATTAGCTAATAGAGCAAACGATGTATGTACCGAAAAGGTTACGGTTGCCGGAAAGTGCTGCGAAAGCGGAGATATTATAGCGGTAGACGTTGCATTGCCGATTGCTCAAAGCGGAGATATTATGGCTGTATTGTCAACGGGTGCATACAATTACTCAATGGCAAGCAACTACAACAGAAACTTTGTTCCGCCGTCAATTTTAGTGAACGCAGGCAAAGCAGAATATATAATTAAGCCTCAGACCTACGAGGATATTGTCAGAAATGACATTGTCCCTAAACGTTTAAAATAGCTAATTACAATTACGGATTATTAAAATTATGGCTAATTATTTAGAGAATTTTGAATCGGTAGTAGATTATAACACGGTCCTTGACGATTTCGACGGACCGCTTGATTTATTACTGCATTTAATAAATATAGCGCAAATACGAATAGAGGACGTTTTCGTATCTAAAGTCACTGAGCAGTTTTTGGATTATATAGAGTTTATGAAAACTCAGCCAAGCCGTGACGTTGATAAGGAAAGCGAATATCTTGCACTTGCAGCTCAAATCATTTACATAAAATCTAAAAGCTTGGTTCCCGTTGTCGAAGTAGCGGGCGAAGAAATGGGCGGGGCTGACGAAGAGAAGAAGGCGCTTATCGAACAGCTGAAGCAGAGGGAATACGAGCTGATTAAAGGCGAAACCCCAAAACTCAAAGATCTTGAAACTATTGGGTATTATTTTAAAGAACCCGAAACAGATTTCAGCAAAGTAAAGATTGTTTATAAAGATTTCAATATAAACGCACTTTTAGAAGCGTTTGCAAACTTAATGCTCAGAAACGAGAGTATGCATCGTGAAAAGGAAAATATTAAAGAAATTCCGAAAGACGTTCATACCGTTGAAGAGAAAGTTATGTTGATACGCGAACGACTGATTGAGAAGAACGAAATCAGATTCGACAGTCTGTTTGTCACATATTCAAGAAACGAGATAATTACAACGTTTCAAGCGCTTTTAGAAATGCTCAAACACCAGTATATAATGGTTGAACAAGAATGTTCATTCGGAACTATAAATATTAAACTCAATCCCGATTGGGATATAAAGGATGTTTCAAGTGGAGAATTTGACGAATATAATTGAGGCGATAGTTTTTGCATCTGGCGAAGCTGTCCCCGTGAAGTTTATTGTTGAAAAGCTTGATTGCAGCTTAAAAGAAGTAAACGCAAGCATAAGCGAGCTTAAAGAAAAATACAGTGAAGACAGCGGTATACACCTTTTGACTTTTAACGGAAAATTACAGTTTGCGACAAATCCGAAATATAAAAATCCGGTATCTGACGTAATTACGCCAATAAAAGAAAAAGAGTTCACTAAAACTATTTTGGAGTGTGCTGCGTTAATTGCATATAAACAACCCATTACTAAGCCGGAGCTTGAAGAAATAAGGCAAGTCAGCTGTGATTATGCAATACATACCTTATTAGAGCTTGAAATGATTGTTCCGTGCGGAAGAAAGGACGCTGTCGGTAAACCGATATTGTATGCCACTACGGACAATTTCCTTAAACGCTTTAAACTTAATTCTATTGACGAGCTTCCCGATTATGACGAGCTTATGGCGCAGATAGCAGAATTGAACAGCTCGCTGTTGGCGCAAGAAGACGAAGAGGATGCAAATTACTTGTACCACAGAGACGAGTACACCGAAGAAGATGAAGCGGGAGATCAGAAGAGCTCCGAAACTGTTACAGAAGACGGATATGAAATCCCCGATTTTATATCCGAGGACGACGACGTAATTAAAATCGATTAAATTTACCAATTAGCAATTCGCTACTACCAACCGCAATAACTATTTACCCGAATTAGTATGGTGAAATATGAAAAAATCGGCAAAAATCACATTAAGTTTAATATGTTGCGTTCTTATAATTAGTTTTAGTCTATTGTGTTTCTCTGCTTGCTCTGGTGAAATTACGGGACCGTATCACTATTCCTCGGTAATTACCGTCCCCGCCAAAGTTGTAAATGTAGAAGGAAATAATTATTGCATAGTTGACAGCAAAATATATGAACTTTCGGACAGCGGATTAAGCAGAGTTTCGACTTTACATGCCAACGACGAGGCATATGTGGGTGGAGCAAGCGATATACAAACGGATGGGGAATATTTATATGTTTCTCATAACGGTATAAGTAAGTTCACATCTGATTATAAGTACATTGGCAAAGTTACAGAAGGAACAGGGACAATTAAATCATTTTTATTAAGTGGGCAGAAAATCTATTATACTAAAGATAACAGTGAAAATCCCTTACGCTTATATCTTTATGATAGGAACACATCTGAACATACTGTTATAAGCGATAATATTTTAAACCAAGTGATTAATACCGATGACGGTCAAATATATTCAAATAAAAAAGGTAAATTGTTTTGGGCGACTGGTATAGAGGGAGTAAATCAGGCTTACGGTTCTACTAATTATACAGCTTTTTCTAGTGTAAAACTAGATAAGTTAGGATTTTATAATGCAGGCGTTACGGGTGAAATTTATACCCAAGAAAATAGTGTAAAGATAAAATATTCAAATGAGGAATACGATTATCCACTTGGCAAAAGCATTTGTTTATATAACAGAATGTTGGTTGAAGATAATAAGCTTATATTTTCAGTTTATGAA
>CAMWLA010000096.1 GCA_947174975.1 uncultured Clostridia bacterium
GTATAGAACATTCTGACCGGCGTAAGCTTAATGGTAATGCCCCTTTCGCGCTCGATATCCATCGAGTCGAGAAGCTGATTTTCCATATCGCGCTTTGAAACTTGCCCCGTCATTTCGATAAGACGGTCGGCAAGCGTACTCTTGCCGTGGTCGATATGTGCTATTATGCAGAAATTGCGTATATTGTTTTTCATAATATTTATTATATATTAATAGCGATTAATTGGCAAGAAAAAACGCCTTTTCTTTTGTTGCAATTTTAGATGCGAACTTGTATAATGGTACATATGATACTTGCGTTAAATGCAGCCAAAATATACGGCTGGGCACACCTCACCTTTATAGGAATATTTATAGCCGCGTTCGCGGTCAGCCTTGTATTCGTAAAACTTAAAGTCAAATCTGAAAAGGCAATTGACATAACCGTTAAAGCACTTGGCGGAGCTTTGCTTGCGCTTTTACTCTTTAACAGAATAGCCATTTCGTTTTATAGGGAATCGGCTTGGGGGCTTGTGCCAGACAGCTTCTGCGGAGTGGGAAGTCTGGGGCTTGCAATTTCTTGTATATTCTTTAAGCGCAGCGCTACTCCCTATCACGCGTTCGTGTACTGGATGTTCTTCGGCGGATTGATTACCGTGTTCTACCCCGATTTTATCGGACAAGTATTCCACGGCGAAGCAACTTCGTTTATGTACCCCGCAACCATTTCGGGAATGCTGCACCACGCGCTTGCCGCATACATTTCGGTATTCCTATGCTTAACCGGACATTTCAAGCCTTGCGTTAAAAAGACGTACGCACTGCCCTTAATGATGTGCTTTACTCTCGTTTACGGCGTATTCTTGCTTGACGCTTTAAAATTCGAAAAGGCAATGTATATCGGCGCACCCCTTGTCCCCGGAACGTTCATTACTTGGTACGTTGTAGAACCCGCGCTTGTCGCGTTTGCTTACGGCGTAGCGTTTCTGTACCAATATATCGTCAAAAAGATAACGACGAAAACAGATTTAGAATTTACGCCGTTCGTGAGCGAAGATAATTCAGACGAAATTTAAATTTAAAAAGCACCTCAATCGAGGTGCTTTTTTTATAGCTTTATTAATATGCGCGTTTCTTTACTTTCGATTTCAACGAGGTTGAGTGAGCCGTTTTCGCGTTTATAATTTTTCAAAAGCTTTTTCATGCTTTTAAGAAGAGGTTTGAAGTCCGCTTCGGGGTTTTCTCTTTTAATCTGCTTTCCCATAAAATGCAGAGCAAACCCGATGCCGCAAATAAACCTTAAATGCAGTTTTTTATAGTCTAAGGCAAACTTCATTCTACCCAAATCTCCACGATATCGCCGTCCGCACTTTCGATGTCAACAATTTTACCTATTGCACCTTGATTTACAAGCGAGAGTATCTGTTCGAAGTCTATCTCGCTTAGCGCGCCCATTGCTCTCTTTTCGCCGTCGTCGCTTTTCTTCAAGGTTGCGACGAACTCCTTATTCTTAATAAGAAGCTCTGCAATGGACAACGGAAGATTTATATTCACCTTGTCGCCGTCGCCGCTTTTAATACGCACCTTTAACAGCATTTTCGTAAGATCGACCGTGTCTTTATTTACCGCTACCACCTCCGCGCGCTGTACACCCAATAGCTCGTCGCAAGAAACTCCCAACAACTCGGAAAGGCGCGGAAGCAAAGATATGTCGGGCGAGGTTATATCGTTTTCCCACTTTGAAACCGCTTGCGGCGAAACCGAACATTTTTCCGCCAGCTGCTCCTGCGTTATTCCCCTCGCCTTTCTCAGCGACGCAATTTTTTCACCTAATGAAGTCATAAATACACCTCTCAATTAATTTTTGTAATTACATTATAAATTATAAAGTACGCAATTAACAGCGACTAAAAGTTGAAAAAGCTAACTTATCCGTTTAAAAAAACTCAACCTGAGGTTGAGTTTTGTTTATTTTCTTAATTTTACTCGGTTGCAAACCTTGTAAACAGATAATCGTTGGAGAGTATCGTTCCCGCTCCGATAACGGCGGCAAGCTGCGGCTCGTCGGGAAGGTTGACGGGGATACTGAGTTTTGCGTGGATATACTCGGCAAGTCCGTCCATTTTCATAAGTCCGCCCGAAAGAAAAATTCCGCTGTGAACTATTCCCGACGCGACTTCCGCGTCAAGCTTTGCCAGAACGAGAGAAACGTACTCCAAAATTTTATCGACGTACGTCAGAATATATTCATAGATGTGCGAGGAGTTTACGGCAATAGATGCGGGCGCGCCGCTGGTTATGTCTCTGCCGTCGGCAACCGTCATTTTGTTATCGTCGTGCAGTAAGCTTCCGACGGTGTTTTTAATTCTCTCGGCAGTGAGCGCACCGATACTCATATTGCGCTTATTCGCAAGCTCGTCAATGATATGCACGTCGATATTGCCCCCGCCGAGGTTGATATTAATTCCGTAAATAAGTCCGTCCTGCGACAGCGCGGCAATGTTGGTTATGCCGTAGCCGATATCTATAACGAACATAGGCACGCTTTCACTAATCGTGACGTTGTGTCCGAGAACCGCGGCAAACGGCAATATAGTGAAATACACCGCGCCTATTCCGCACTCGGAAGCGATACGCTTATACTTTTCCTTTAACTCTTCGCCGCTTCCGCAAGGCAGAATGAAAATAACTTCTGTATACCTTGCCTTACGGCGGGAAATTTCTATTTTGCCCAAGAAATACGCCAAAAGATGTGCGGCAAGATTTTCGTGTACGATATCGCCGTCGATAACGGGGTTGACGATATGCGTATTGACAGCCGCCCTACCCGAAAGCGCACGCGCCTTGTCGCCGTACGCCTTTATTAAAAAATTATCTTCGCCGTATTCTTCTTCCACGGCGATACACGTTGCTTCCTTTAAAACGACTCCGCAACCCGCGATACATATTTTAGTTTCGCTTGAACCGAAATCAATTGCAACTCTTCTCATTGAAGTACCTCTTCAAGCATTTTTTTCACTAGTGAAACGGGCAAGCCCACAACGTTGGTGTAGCCGCCGAAATATTCTTTTACAAGTCCGCCGTCCTGAATACCGTAGCTTCCCGCTTTATCCAAGGGAGAACCGCTGTCGACGTAAATTTTGATAAACTCGTCGGAAAGGTTATTGAAGCGAACCTCGGTTTTTTCAAACTCCAAAAGCTTTTTGTATTTATTGCGCACGCACACCGCAGTAATTACGTAGTGCGTTTTGCCCGATAACCTTTTAAGCGTTTTTGTCGCGTCATCACTGTCCTTGGGCTTGCCTAAAATTTCGCCGTCGAATACGACGATAGTATCACAGCCCACAACGACGGCGTCGCCGTTTTCGGCAAACACCTCGTCGCACTTGCTTTCCGCAACGGACAATGCGACTTGTTCGGGGAACAGCGACATATTAAATTTTTCTTCCGATTTTGCGGGTATCACCTCAAACTCGGGAACGATTAAGGAAAACAGCTCCTTCCTTCTCGGCGACGCGCTTGCAAGTATGTATTTCATTTGTACCGAATTAAACGCCGTCATTTTACGGCGTTTACGTTTTATTTATAAAATTTCAAGATTTTTGTGGAACGCCTTTTTGAACTCCGCACTTGCTTGCATAGCCGCGCGTATTTCAAGAGTAGCGTCTCCGTCGACTTCCGTTTTCATTATGACGGAATCGCCCAAAATATCGCAGTTAATCGATTTTATCGTGCCGGACATTGCCCTATCGAGGCTTTCCGCAATTCTAAGCATTATGCCGAGGCGCTTTACTATCTCGATATCGTCCTCTTGCAATAAATCTTTATACTTTGCCCATTCGTAAGGGTTGATGTCCTCTTTCTTTTGACAGCAAGCCGTAAACGCCGCAAGCACGATCTCTCTGTGCGTTACGCCGTAAACCGCGGAATTCAAAATGATATAACAGCTGTGGCGCTGATGGTTGTAGAATTTGATGCGCTGACCGCAGTCGTGCAAGGTTGCGGCAACCTTTAATACTTTTAAGTACTGTCTGGGGAACTTGTGCAGAACCCGAAGCTGCTTAAATAACTGAATACTTAAATTTACGACGTGTTCGACGTGCTTTACGTCGCAGCCGTAGTATTTGACAAGCGTTGTAAGCGAATAGTTCAAAACGTCGGAAATGGGTTTTTCCTCGGTAATGGGCAAGGCTTGGTTAAACATAATTCCTTCCCTAAGTCCCGAACCCGAGAACGTGAACTTTTCGAAATTGAAGAAGCCGACGAACGACTTCACGATTGCAAGCGCCGCGGGAAGAATGTCCGCACGCTCTGCGGAAAGTCCCTTTATCTTCTTCTTTTTGTCGATATCAAGCACCTTAATCATATCGTAGACGGTGTTGAAATCTTCGACGGGCATAGTGTAGTTATGCACTAAATCAATGGGATACTTATGTACCATTTTGCTTATCTTGAAAAGATTTCGAAACGATCCGCCGACGCCTATCATCTGCACGTCGGGATCAACTTCGTTTATCCACTCAACCTTTTTAAGCTGTTCCGTGAAGAATTCTTCTATCTTTGCCGCTTGCTCTTCGGGCTTTAAGCCGTCGCCCGAAAAAAGTCCCGTCAGCGTTACCGCGCCGAACGGAAGGGTCGTATAATTTAAAATATTTCTGCGGTTGTAGTAAACTATCTTGGTGGCGCCACCGCCTATCTCCAAAATAATGCCCTTAGGCACGTCCATCGTGTTTATTACTCCGCGGTAGACGTAAACCGCCTCTTCCTCAGCCGAAAGAACGCGGATTTTAATTCCGCAGCTTGCCTGAATTTCGTCCAAAAAGCTGCGCTGATTCTTTGCACGGCGAACCGCCGCGGTAGCAACCGCGATAATGCGCGTAACTCCGCTTGCGTCGCAAAGCTTGCGGAACATTTTCAAGGTTTTAATCGTTTCCGCAACGCGCTGGGGCTTTAAGAATCCGTCACGCTCCATATCCTGCCCAAGCCGTACGCTTTCCTTTAATTCGTCGACTACTGCAAAATATCCGTCCGCAAACAGATTTACGATAACGAGTCTTGCCGAATTTGAGCCTAAATCTATAATGC
>CAMWLA010000097.1 GCA_947174975.1 uncultured Clostridia bacterium
CGGAGGAACAGCGTTCCGCCTTGGCAGTCGAACTTGCCAAATAAAGTTAATCAAATACCGCTTTAAAAAATTTGACTTTAAAATAAATTTTTGTTAAAATAAACATTGTCAAACAGCAAAGACGGCGTAGAAATTTTGACGGTTTCTACGCCGTTTTTTTATTGTTTTTCGCAGTTTTCAGGTAGCTTTTTCTCCGATAAAGACTCCGCAATTTTTTTTTGGAGGGTTTTATGGAAGAAACTGAAAAGTACTCATTTTTAGGGGAAGAGAAAATTTCAAAGCTTATGCTTAAATTTTCAATTCCTTGTATTTTATCTCTGCTTGTAAGCGCGCTGTATAACATTGTAGACCAAATCTTCGTCGGCAACAGTAGAGAGCTGTCAACTCTGGGCAATGCCGCCACGGGCGTGGTTTTCCCTATATTTATTATCGCGCAAGCGTTTGCGTGGTTCGTCGGCGACGGCTGCGCGGCGTATCTCAACATTTGCCAAGGCAAAAAGGATACGAAAAATGCGCATAAAGCGGTGGGGACGGGCATCGTCGTAACCTTGGCAATAAGCGTGATTTTACTTGCGGTATTTTACCCGATTAAAAGGCAGTTTTTGCTGCTTTTCGGCGCGTCCGAGGACGCTATCGTTGACGGTGAGTTTGTCAAAGGTTCGATTGATTTCGCCGTAGAGTATTTCAACATAATTCTCGGCTTTTTCCCGATTTATATGCTGTCTAACATGATGAACGCGGTTATCCGCGCAGACGGCAGCCCCGCGTGGTCAATGGCTTCGATGCTCAGCGGTGCGATCGTAAATATCGCTCTCGACCCCGCGTTTATTTTCGGCGCGCACTGGGGGATGAGCGGCGCAGCGTGGGCAACGGTAATAGGTCAAGTCGTATCGTTTGCAGTGTCGTTTGTTTACTTCTTCCGCACAAAGACGTTCAAGCTGGTTTTGAAAAGCTTTATACCCGATTTCAAGGTGTTTACAAACGTTTTAAAACTCGGTCTATCGTCCTTTATTACGCAAATGACGATAGTTATCATTTCCCTCGTCTGCAACATCATGCTTGCAAAATACGGCGCACAGTCGCAATACGGCGTCAATATCCCCATTGCGGTAATCGGCATTGAAAGCAAGGTGTTCACCGTCGTAATAAATATAGTGGTAGGAATAGTCCTCGGCTGTCAGCCCATAATCGGCTATAACCTCGGCGCGGGGAAATTCGATAGGGTAAAACAGCTTTACAGAAACATTTTGATAAGTACTGTTGCAATAGGCTTAATAGCCACGGTGCTGTTTGAAGCGGCGCCGAAAGCAGTGGTGGGAATGTTCGGCAAACCCCAAAATATACCCAACCCCGACGATTACTGGCTGTTCGCCGAAAAGACTTTCAGAATTTTCCTATCTTTGATGACTTTCACTTGTACGATTAAAATGTCGTCGATTTTCTTCCAAGCCTCCGGCAAGCCGGTATTCGCGACGATAGCTTCGATGATCCGCGATATCGTCTGCTTTATCCCGCTTATCTGCATTATGCCGATATTCCTCGGAATTGAGGGTATTCTGATGTCCGCGCCCATTGCCGACGCAATTGCAATAATCGTCACGGCGGTTTTAACTGTACTGTTCTTCAAGGGCTTGAACGCACAGAGCGCGCCTATCCCCGCAGAGGAGGTAAGCGCGGAACAAACCGACACCGAAATAAACGAATAATAAAAAGGCTTCCCGAACGGGAAGCCTTTTTTGTTTTGATTTTACGCTTTATACGTAATCGTTATAGTTGCTGAATCTGCCGAAACGCTGTCGATAGAGATATCGAAGTTTAAAAGTTTCGCGTCGTTCGTCATATATTGAGGGAATACTTCGCTCAGCGATTGTCCAGCTTGCCACAAGTCGGTTTGAGAAGCTTCGCCGCTGGTGTCGGAGAATTTCGTGTAACCGTCCGCTTCGATAAGCTTGATAAGCGAGATGCTCGAGGTGGAGTTGTTGTAGTTTGTGAACGAGCCGTAATTAGTGTCGCTGTAAGGGTTGTCAATCCATGACGATACGTGATAAATTCTCACGCCGTATGAAGCTCCGCCGTAAAGAATTGAGTTATCCATTTCTGACGCCAGTTTATTGAGCCCCTCGGCTGAATACAAGTCAATCAGCAGATATTCGCAGAAATACGAATTATTGAATTTCAAAGGAACAAGGATAGCGTCGCCTACCGCTTGCGAGCTTGAAATCGTAATCGTCTGAGTGGTGGTAACGATAGTAGGGGTAAGCCAGTTAAGCATTATCTTTGAATATACGCCGTGGTCGCCCTTGTTGTAGTCCATCATATCCGCACCGCCGAGACCCTCGTTGCTGCCTCTGCTCGAATCATAGTCGTAGTAGTCGTCAAGTCCCAAAAGATGGCCGGTTTCGTGAATGTAGGTTTCCGCGTTAATAATCATTCCGTCAAACTTGTCAAGGTCTTCGTCCATAAAGTCGAAGCCCGTAAACATATAGTAGAACGCGTCAAGTCCGTCGTACTGGTTTTCGCCGTAATACCAAGTTACGTAAGCCCAGTAGAAGTCTGCGTTATCATAATCAACCGAATGCGAGTAGATAAGATAAACCGCGTCTATGCAGCCGTCACCGTTAGTATCGTACTTAGTGAGGTCAAGGCGGCTTTCATAGTAAGCAAGCGCTTCCGTCAAAACTAATTCATCGCCCGTACGGGTGTAGGTTTCGCCGTTCTCTACGTATTCTTCTTTATAGGTTTCGTAGTATGAAGCATCGTTGCTTGCGTTATAAACGGGCTGAATATCAAACGTAAGATTAAGCGCACCGTATGAAGCTTTCTGGTAATAGGTCTTTACGCTTTCCCAGCCGGTATCCGTCTCGGTGCCGTTAAACGCAAGGTTAAGCTTATTAAGCTTAGCTTGGGTTATCTGGTTGCTCGTCGATTCATTTTTGAACTGAACGGGAATTACAAGTGCGTTATACGTACCTATCGAAGGTAATCCGATAGCGCCGTCTGCGCCTTCGGCGCCTTGCTTAGCTTGCAATCTTTCATTATCGAACGTGTCGGGGTTGTAAACTTGCTTTTCCATCGTTCCCGTAGGAATGGTAGGGGTGGTGCTACCCGTTGCATCGGGAAGAGTGAAGTTAACTGAGCCGTGCTTGCTGAACGTGTAAGTTCTTGTATAAGATCCGTTGCTTCCTCCGTCCAGCACGGTAACAATTTTTGAAATGTTTCCGTTTTCAACGTAAATGTTGAAACTCGTCCAAGAATAGCCGTCATATTCACCGAGAATTGCGTTGCCGACTTCGCTCGGGTTAGTTGCCATATAATAATCCGTTGCTTGTAAGAACGTGTAACTTGCAATGGATGAAATGTCGATTATATATGAATAACCGTAAAATTCACTGAACTCATCGGAAGTCTGGTCGTACTTCGTGAACGTGCCGTCGCTGTTGGCTAAATAACAATAGTATACGTCACCCGCGGCGTCGTACTCCATATATCCGGTACATTCTTTGTTGTTGTCGTCTAAGTATGTTCTTAATACGTTGTTGCCGAGATATTCGCAGTATTCTTCATAATCTTCATATTCGCCGGAATCATCAACCTCCAAAGCGTTAACCGCAAAGTTCCACTTTGTACTGTCGGTGTATTTTGCTAACACTTCGGCAAGAGTGGCGGGAGTGGTAGTTATGTCGGTGCCCTTGGCAACCACGGTGAACGTAGCGGTTGCGCTTATTTCTTTATACGTAGCCGTAACGGTAAACGTACCTTCCTTAGATACGTCAACTTTGCTTAAATCAAGCATAGCGTTGGTTACGGTAACGCTGCCGGAAGCGTCAGTTATAATAAAGTATTGGGTATAATCCACTTCGTCGTCTACGTGAATAACGGTGGACTTGCTGCTGTTAACCGAAACGGAGACTACTTCGGGAAGAGTGAAGTTGACTTGCCCGTAATTGTTGAATACGAAACGGAAAACATAACCGTCGGACATCGTGGCGTCAATTTGCGAAATATTACCGTTCGAAATCTGAATATTGAATTTCGTCCATGTATATCCCGTAAACTCACCGATTACGGTATTGCCTACGTCGTTAGGACTTGCTGCATCATAACCGGTTGTCGCTTTATTAAACGTATAAGTGCCGAGGGAGGTAAGGTCGATGTCGTACAAAAGGTAGTAGTTATAAAAATCGGTAGAGCCGTCCTTATATCTCGTGTATGAATTATTAAGGTTATCGTAGTACAAGTAATATGCTTGCTCAGCCTCGTCATATCCCAAATAATCCGTTGCTATACCTAGGTAAGTCTCGTTGTCGTCATATCTGTCGTATTTATACAGAATATTCTTTCCTAAGTATTCGTAATAATCTTCATATACGACGGTACCGCTTTCAACTTCTTGGTAATTAACCGCGAAATTCCAAGACGTTAAATCGGTATATTTTGCAAATACCGTTTTTAGCTCGTCAGTGGGAGGTGTAATTGTTCCCGAATCTTTTGCTTTAACCGTAAACGTTAAGCTCTTGCTTGCGTCGCCGACGGTTAAAGTTACGGTAAATGAACCCGCTTTCGTCGTATCTACCTTGCTTGTATCAAGCATTAAGTCGGTAACCGGAACGTTATTTCCGTCCTGATCGGTTACGGTAAAGTACTCTTTGAAATCAACGGCGTCGCCTACCGTAAGAGTGGTAGATTTGCTTGTATTAACGGTAATCGTATAATATTCGTCCGTGACGTCGGGGATTTTCGTACCCTCAATTACGAAAAACGTTAAGCTTTCTTTCGTTTTGCCGATTTTCAGCGTTACCGTAAACGAGCAAGGCGCAGAAGTGTCAACTTCGCTTAAATCAAGCATATCGTTTGTTACGATAATCTGATTTCCGTTTTTGTCTTTAACGGTAAAGTACTGCGTGTAGTCGATTTCGTCGCCGACGTAGATTACCGTCGATTTTTCGGTATCAACCGTAACGGTGTAACTGTTACCGCAGCTTGATTTACAAGCGCAAAGTCCAGCAAGTGTGGTAATGGCTGCAATCATTGCAAACAAAACCACCAAAAGTTTAGTC
>CAMWLA010000098.1 GCA_947174975.1 uncultured Clostridia bacterium
TTATATTATAATCGTTAAAAAGGAGTAATTTATGGCAACTAAAATTTATATGACAAACCTAAAGGGCGGTACGGGCGTCACAACTTGCTGTATCGGGCTTGGTCTTTCGCTTGCAAAAGCGGGCGAAAGAACGCTGATTATAGACGGCGACAGGTTTGCAGCGAACGCGCTTTGTATGTGCGGATTGGGAAATATGCAGATTTACACGCTTGCAGACTACGAAAAGGGCGCATGCCGCGCAAAGCAGACGCTTATCCCCCACCACCATACGGTCAATTTGTCTCTTGCGTCCTCTTTGGGCTTAACCGACGAAAAATTTGCCGAAGCCGCCGTGGACGAGCTTGACGGTCTGTTCGATTACATACTGCTTGACAATATAGCCAAGAAAAAATGCAACGGTGCGATAATTGTTACCGAACCGCACTTACCGTCAATAAAAAGCACGGACGCGTGCAAAGCGCAGCTTGCCGACAGCGGAATTAAGAATATTTCGCTTTTCGTCAACAAGCTGAACGGCGGGCAGATTATTAACGGCGAGGTTATGACCGCGCAAGAAATCGCTTCGCTTCTGCGCTTGCCGCTGAAAGCCGTAATACCCGAAGACTTGTCGCTTCCGCTGGGTAAATGGAAAAAGACCACCTTAAAGGCTTTTAAGGCGGCGGCTGAAACGGTGAGCGGTAAGCGCGAATCGGTTTGCAACGTGTTAAAACCCTATTTCGGGTTTAACGGATTTATAAAACGCAAAGTGAGGGAAAGATTATGAATACGGAATTTAAGAGAATGTTGTCGCTTGACCGCGACGATATGTCCGACTTCGAAAGAGAGCTGTTTTTATCGGACGTGAAAAAAGTGACCGACGAATACTTCGAAAGCGACGGTAACCCGTCATTAGAGGTGACGAGGGTCGACGACGGGTTTTTGATCTGCTTGCTTATGTCTGCAAGGCGAATTAAAAACGTAAAAAAACCGCAGTGATTTTCACTGCGGTTTTAATTTAGCCGTTTTAGCGCGATTTGATTATTTCTACTGCCGATTGAAGTTCTTTGTCTCCCTTCGTCCATTCCCACTCTGTTGGAACTGCCGTACAGCCGTCTTCAAGGGTTACACCCCTATCGTGAATACTCGTAGTTTTGTCCGGCCAGAAAATTTTTGCCGTCGTAAGCTTTAACACTTCGCCCGTCCTATAATTCGTAAAAGGCGTCTGCATAATTCCCTTGCCGTATGTCTGAGCGTTCTTCGCTCCCTCATTCGTCGGGTACAGCCAGTTAACGTAGCCGTCTGAATATTGCGATAAGAAAATATTTTCATAAGGCAGCGCGCCGTAACAGTGCATTGCGCCGATCAGCGCTTCGGAAGCACTTGCCGTTCCCGCATTCGCAAGAACGAATACCTTAACGCTTTTATCCACCCTCTTGTTTTTGTCGGTAACTTTTTTACAGTAGAACTTTTCTTCTCTCCCTTTCTTATCCCGCGAAAGCATGGCAAGAGTTGACTTGCCGTCTGCAAACGCACCCGCAATATTCTGCATTACACTGACGTAGCCGCCGCCGTTTGAGCGAAGGTCCAAAATCAGCGACGTGCAGTTTGATGCATTGAACTTTTCTATCAGCGTAAAAAACTCGTCGGTTGCCGAACCGTAAAACTGGTCTAACCTAATATAAGCGCACCCATCGGGGAGAAAGGGCATCTTTAACTTGATATCCAAACAAAGCTCAAGTCCGCCGTTTAGTGAATCGCTGAAAGTCCATCCCTCGGTCGAGGTACTGTAACTCGTATAGCTTGCAGTGTAATTTGCCTTTGCCATAGAGTAAGTTTCACCGTCGACGGAAGTCAAGCTGAATTTTTCACCGGTCTTTATCGGAGCGATAAAATCGGAAAAATTTTCGGATGAAGTAAAAGTAACTTCTTTGCCGTCGACGCTTCCGCTTCTTATCCAGTCGCCCGCTTGCAAACCCGATTTATAAGCGGGAGAGTTGCCGACGACCTTGCTTATATATACGCCTTCGTCTTTTTTGAATTGATAACTTATACCTATACCGCTTTTACTGCCTTGGTTACTTTTCATAACTTCCGCGTACTCTTCTTTCGTGTAATACTCGGAATATCTGTCAAGGTATTTTTCGGCAATCGCACTTAAAGAAGTTTCGGTAAAGGTTTCGTCGGGATCGCAGAAATAATAATTATCCTTTATAGTTTTAATAGCCCATTCGTACGATGCGACCGTTCTGTTAGACGAGCATCTTTCAACTAAAAAACCCATACCGAATGAAACCAACGCAATAACAAGTGCAACTAAAACCGTTACTGCAATTTTTACTTTTTTATTACTCAAATTTACACCTCACTTCTGCTCGTACAATACGCGCAGTATCTGAAAAGTTACCGCCATTTCAAAATTTCTTAAATCGATTCCACAAGTTTTTTGTATTTTATTCAGTCTGTAAATCAAAGTATTTCTGTGCATATAAAGCTGTCGCGCCGTTTCGGAAACGTTCATTCCGTTTTTAAAAAAACTGTCCACGGTAAGCATTAAATCGGGGTGTTCGAATATGCGCGCAAAGCTTTTCATATCGTAACCCGAAATCAGCCTTTCTTTCTGAGATTTCGTAAGATAGGATACTATTTCTTCAAGCGGTATGTTTTTTGCCGAAAAAGCCGTTAATTCGGGCATACTACCGCCCCAATTTGAATTTTCGGGCGGTTTTTCTTCGCCTTTTATCTTAGATTTTTCAGTATGAATATCACTCATTTACAGTACTCCTACGCGTTAAATTATAACGCATTTTATCGGTATATGCAATTCATTTCAGCCTCAAAAAATCAATTTTCAGCTTTATAATATATTGCCCTTATTCCGCATAAATTCCCGTAAGTGAAGTAAAATATTTGAAAGTGCTTTACGCTTAATTTCGCCCTATACAATATAATATAGTGCAAATATTCATTTTTACCGATTTATTCTTGACATAAATTGTTAATTGTATTACAATATATAAGCGAATGATGGGCACATATGTGGCTGTCAAATAAAATAATCACCTAAACAGCAGATAAGTTTTACGGGTTTTACGCCCGTTGAATGCCAGGAGATATTCTTATGCAGAATGCAGAAAATAAATCAAAAAAGTTTGTAGTGCTTGCTACATACGTCGTTGCAGTGCTGTGTTTGCTTGCGGGTCTTTTCCTTCCGCTTTTCAACGGAAAGAATATTCTTGCATTAAAGCTCTTAGACGTATTTAAAGGCCTATTAGGTAAAGCAGACGATCCCAATGCATACGGACTTATGCATCGGGTCAGTATGTTCGGAATTACAAAATTGAGCTTTGATTTTATGGCCCTCGTAATCGTGCTTTACGCATTCGTTACGGCGCTTGCATTGCTCTCTTTTATTCCGGTTGCACTGTCCGTCCGCAAGGAAGGAAAGCTTGCCAAAAAGTTTTACTACGGAATCGAGATTGCGGCAACTATCGTACTTTCTCTGTTTTTCGTTGTCTTACTTCAAGATAAATGGGTAAACTGCTACAACATCGTTATAGCTATATGCGGAACTGTTGTTGCACTGCTTGTTTTAAGGGGAATGGACAAGGGTAAATATGCGGCTGTAAATTTCGTTTTATTCCTCCTCTCCGCAGTCGGCTTTGTGGCGTTGTTCGACATTATCGGAATGAAAGTAAGCCCGGATAAATTTGAGAAAATAAAGCTTACTTCCGCAATGGTCGGAGAAGGCAGCGGCGTTGACTATTTAACTACTCTGTTTGCACCCGAACTCAAACTTTCCGATATGCTTTCCCATTTGCCCGATGCAAAAAGTAAGGCACTTCTAATGTTCGGCGCACTTGCCGCAACAGTCGTGCTTGTTAATTTCTTTATCGACACGATAAGACTTTGCACCGGCAAAGACAAAAAAGTAGGTCTCTTCTTCAACGTTGTAAGATATGCGCTTGAAGTAATTTTGGCACTCTGCGTACTTTTAACCGCACTCTTCAGCAAAGCAGCTATCGGCTTAATGCTTATTGCAATTTTGGCTGTTTCGGTTATTAAGCTTGCAATAGTGACGATTAAATTGGTAATGTTCATTTTAAGAAAGCCCGACAATGCAAGAGTTGCCGACGGTAATGAAGAAGAACCCGTTGAGAATGATACTACCGACGAAGTACCTGAAGCGACAACCGAAGAAGTTCCGGCTGACGAATACGGCACCGTAGATAACGTCGAGGAGCAGCCTTATGCAACCGACGGTTATGACGAAAGCAACGACGAAGATATTATTCCTTCCGAAGTTAAAGAAGACGACGACGGATATATTTCACCCGAGGAAGACGCCTTGGTAAATCAAGAACGCATGGCGGAAGACGCACAAGAAGCGACTGAAGAAGTTGCCGATGAAGAGCCTTCGGAAGAAATAGATTATGAAATTAAAACGGACGGCACCTACCTCCTTCCCGCTGACGAAACAGTCAAGGAAGAGCCCGTAGAAGAGCCTATTGTCGAAGAAGCGGACGAACCTATCGAAGAGGTTGAAAAGCCCGAGGAAGTTGAAGCAGCTGAAGACACTGCGGAAGAACCCGAAAAGGTTGAAGCAGTTGAAGAAGCTACCGACGAAGAAGCGGACGAACCTATCGAAGAGGTTGAAAAGCCTGAGGAAGTCGAAGCAGTTGAAGACACTGCCAAAGAAGAAGATGCTCCTTCACACGAAGAGATTAAGCCGTACAATCCTTACGAAAGACACAACAGTAATAATCCTTTCAGAGCTTACGAGCAGTCGTCTCAACCTATTCAGCCGTATAATCCTTATCAGTCTCAGACGGCAAAGCCTACGCAGACAACCCGTCCCGTTAACGAGCAGAAGCCCGCTCCTAAGTATAAACCTTACGAGCCCGCAAACGAAAGACCTCAAAACGTCAGACCTTTGCAGCCCCGTCCCATCATTCAAGAATTTAAACCCGTTCCTCCTATCAGCGAACAGCCGAAGAAAGAGAAGCAAGTTTACACGATTGATAAGATTTACGCGGGTCCTATCGACGACTTCATCCGCAAGCTTTCCAACGA
>CAMWLA010000099.1 GCA_947174975.1 uncultured Clostridia bacterium
ACTTCGGTTTTATCAATGGTCGTGGCGGGGTTTCCGAGGTTTTCCTTGTACGAAATACTTACCGCCTTAATGAATGCGGAATTGTTGTAAATATCAAGGTCAAGCCAAGCGGGCTTTTCGGAAGCCGATAAATCGGATATCCACTTAGAGCTGCCGTCGTAGTCAACCGAGAAATTATCGGGTGCGACAACGCCGTCGGTTAAAGAATACGAACAGTAAACCGTTTCGGTTAAATTTCCGTCGTTTGCGGAAGTATACAAAAGATTTACATTATAGTTCGCCAGCGAAACACCCGAAGGCAGCGCAATGGTTGCAAAAGCTTTGCCCGAAGCAGCGCTTGTGTAGTTGACAGCCGCTTGATATGCAACCGAGCCGTCCTCTTTGGTTTTATCGGAAAGCAGAATTACAAGCTTGCCGTTGTTTGTCCCGATAGGGTTGTTATAGCTAATGCTTAAAGTACCGTCATTTTCACCTACGACAGCCTTTGCCAAAGCAGAGTTAGCCGCATAGCTTGAGGATTTAAGGTACAGCTTATATTCGGGTTTTACCGTGTTGTTAACAGGCTGAGCCAGACTGTCTGTGGGTTTTGACGTCGTTGCATAGACGATATTCGCCTTATCCAAATTCAGCGCGGGACGTAAACCGTGCGCACTGGTAAGAACCTCATCCGTCAAAGCACCGTTCGAATTCACCGCAAACGAACTTGAAAAGTCGTAGTGTCCGGAATTGCGAAGCCAGTAGCAGTCTGCCGAACCGTTTGCCGACGGATTGAAAGTCAGATACGTAGCAGTTATATTATTATAGTTTTTGCTTGTTCCGTCGAATAAGGTAGGGAACCAGTCGGAAGACGTATTCCACGTTTTGTTAACGTTTGCCGCAATCTTGTTTGCATAGTTTACGGAATTGCCGTCGACCGTATCGAAGAAACCGTAATCGATTTCGTTTATGTCGTTATAATCGAGAAGAAAGAACTTATCGCCGGCTGTGGTTTCTTGTACGCCAGTACCGTTCACTTTTGCAGATGCCGAAGTGGCATAAGTGTGTTTGTTTAATACGGTGGAATCGTACTTGCCTATTCCGCCTCCCGCCTTTGTTATTCCGGTCTTTTTGAATATATAGGTAGATAAAGACGTATCGATACCGAAGCAATCGGTAGTGTACTGCTTTGCCCCCACTACCGCATCCCTTTCTTCATCAGTCGTAATCAGTGTGTGATACCATGAATCTGTTAACGGGATATTTTCCGATTTTGCGCCCGTCTTACCGGTGTAATAATTTCCGCCGTTTAAGCTTGCGCGCACCTTGCTTGTACCCCAGAAAGTATAGATGTCGCGGCTATCGTATTGCATATTATATTCTACTCTGCCTATCTGGTAATCTGCCCACAAAAGCATTTTACCTTCGCTGTATTTATCGTCTTCTTTGGACAATACGCGCCATTTTATTGCGCCCGTATTCGTATTATATTTATGAGTTTCGTTTGTTCCGAAATAGACGTATTCGTTTTGCTTGCCTTCAAAGCCGTTCAGTATTTTTCCCGAACCGTCCAAATCAAGATATGCAAAACTGTCTTTGACAGCCGCTGTTGCGGTAATATCAACTTTTAAAAATGAAAAAACTGCGCCGAGACACAGTACGGCACAAAATAAGAACGCGAGCATATAAAGCAAAGCTTTTTTTACGTGACTTTGCTTATATTTTGAAAGTGCGTGTATTCCTCCCCCGATAGGGGTTTTGTTGCTTTTGCGTTTCAACATACTAACCTTCTCAACGGCAGTAAGGACAACTGCCGTTTCGGACACCGCAAACGCCTTACACTATGCGTTTGCTCATCTCGGAACGCTAAAACAGTGCACTGCACTGTTTTATAGATAAGCGTTTCTCGTCCTATTTTAATAATAGTATCACACTTTTTTTACAAATTCAATAATTTTTGACAAATTTCTTAAAAAGGCGCGCGGACAAACCTTACGTTTGATCGCCGTATCTTAATTGCGTTATCGCTAAACTGCCGATATTGCCAATCAAACGCGAGTGTCCGCGCGCCCCGCTTTTATACTCTTATTTACTTTTCATAGGTTGCAAGCACGTTGTAAAGCGTACCGTAATAGCTGCCCAAATACTTTTTTGCGGTTTCATCCTTGGAATACTTTGCCATACGCGTATCGACGTCCTCTATTTTGAGGTAATAGTTGCGCACTATCATATACCTCTCGTTGTACGACAGCGAGTAGTCGACAAGATACCCCGTTGAAGTGCTTCCGCCGCTGCTTTCGGTGTTGTCGAAAAGACTCATATTATAAATAAGGTTATCGGCAAGCAAAGTACAGCTGTGATTGAGCTCTTCATAAACTTCGATATGCTTCAATTGATACAGCGAAGAATGCTTCATTCCCGCGGTTAAAACCTTTTCCTTGAACGAAAGCATTTGCTTTGCGGCTTTACGGACAAGCTCGTCCTTTTTCTGCTGAGCGGTTCTAAGTAACGTTACTTGCTCTTTCTTTAACTTTTTAAGCTCTTCATCGGTAATGCTTATTACGTCATACTGCATCTGTCACCTCCGCAGTTACCGTTAAGCCTTTAAGCGAACTTGCTCCGTCCAACTCGATTATAAAGCTTTTTCCGCGCATATGCGGACGAATTACGCCGCTTGCATTGTTGAAACCGCGTTTATACTTTCCGTTGCTTATCCTAATATTGACGGTGCCTTGAACGTCGATTTTAGTTATGGTCTTTAATCTGCCGGTACCGAAATCTATAGGATCACTTTCAAAGAAATAGTACCCTCCACCGTCTTTAAGCTCGTGCAAAACGCCGCCGGCACTGCAATAAACCGCGTCGCTTGCAAAAACGTTTTCCGCATACTCTTTAATTACGCAGTTTTCGCCGTTTGCCAAGTCAACGTACATAATAACGTCCGTTCCGGCAGTTTCGCTTGCGCCGCAAAGAAAATACTTGTTGCCGTATACCGCACAACCGTTTACTTTCGAAAGCGAATGATTTAATTCGATTATGCTTATCTTATTGCCGTCAAAGCACTTTAAGCCCGACACCGAATAAAAATACAGCTTACCGTTTGTAATTTTGGCGGTATTTCTGAATATTGTGTCGCAGTCGGTGTCGGTTAACTCTACGGAAAAGTTTTCGGGCGAGCCGTACATACTTAAAACCGTCAGACCGTGTTCACGCACGGCAACTATCTTGCCGTTAAAAATAAGCATATCGATTATCTCTCCCCGCTCGGGGTCTAATTTCAAAAAGCCGCTTCCGTGAAGTTCGGCAGTCCAGTCGGTTATCGCATCGGCGCCCGACCATCTTAACACAAGTCCGTCGTATGCGTCCGCGCCGAACAGCCTTCCGCAGTGCATTACTCCGCAGCTTAAAGATGCGCCGAGGTTTAATTTATCCGCCGACCCGCCGCTTAAAACCACGGCATAGCTTCCAGAAATAATAACCGCTTCCGCGTCGCGTTCGCCCCACTTTTCCACCATAAAAGGGGGAAATTCGCAGTTAAATGCGCAAACGTCTTTAAAATTCCAAACCGTTTCGGAAACGTAAACCGCGTTATCGTTGCAGACGATATATCTTTTAATTGCGTCGGAATAGGTCGAAAATTTCACTCCGTAGGGATGATCGCCGCTGATTTTTTCGCACGTAAACGCCATAAACAACTGTCCGTTCCGCAAAAGGCAGCCCGAGGAATTTTTGCAGTATTCAAGCGCGTTTACGCTTTTTTTTACGCTCATATCCATCTCCTCGGCGGAATTTTTTCACACGCGGGAAGCGCGTGCTGTATGCTGTCAAGCCGTGCGCGGTATTTCTTTTCCCACTGCGCCGCCATCTCCGCTTCGCCGTTTATGAACGAGTATTCCGCGGCGATTCCCAGCGCAAGAAGGTATTCGCCCACTTCGTCGCCGAAATCCGAATCGCCGTCAAGCTTTTTGCGCGTAGGCGCGTATTCGTATTCAGTTACGATTATTTTTGCGCTCGTCAGCATGTACAGACTGTAAATTTCGAATTTCAGCTCTACGCCGTCCGCGGTGACCTTCTTTATTTTTACGGGGATATGCTGAAAAGTGCTGTAATAATACCGCATAGTCGCGGAAACCATTTCTTCCTTTGCGGTAAGCGGAATGTACTTGCGCGCAAGCTCGTCCTCGACTGCGTTAAAGCAGTATAAAAGCGTATTTATAAGCTCCCGCCCCTCGTCGTCGAAATAACCCGAAGTTAAGGCGGACACAAGGTCCGCCCGTCCCAAAAGGTTAAGAGCAGAAGCGATAACGTCTTTAACTTTCATATCTCTCCTTTGCCCTCTTTATTTTTTGAGTTAATTCTTCGAGTCCGCGGAAGCAGGGCTTGCAGACGGCTCGAAATTAATAAGCATTGCCTGACCGCAAGGTTTACGGCAGATAAGCTCGGCATATTTCACGAGGGTTGCGGAATACGCCGCCTTGCCTTGAATTTGCTTTAAGATTTTGCCGTCCTCGTCTTCGAGCCATTCCCAGTCGCAAAGCTGATACAGCGCGAAGTCGTCGGAATTTATGAAGTAAATCTTATCGTCGGGGCAGTACTTATCGGCGTATACGGGAACGTCGTTTACGGATACCGTGCCATAGCCCGCGCGCACGTCGATGGTGTTTACGACTCTTCTGTTGGCGTCCGCAAGCGAAGCGATCTTTTTCCTCGTCTTATACGAACAGAGTATCGCGTTGATTTTGCTGTTGAAATTCTCTTCCATATAGTCGAGAACGTCGCTAAGCATACCCTCGGTCAATTGACCGTTGCCGTCGGCTACGTAGGGTGCGAAATAGGGGTCGGCAGTCTTTGTAAAACCGTAAAGCTTATTCGCGCCGAATATCGCGCCGAGGCCGGTAAGCTCGCTATCCCTCGAGCCGTGCACGTAGACGGTGCCGCCGATAATAACGTCGTTTACTTCCGCACTTAAAGTTATCGTGCCGGTAGCTTTGTTGACCGCGGTTACGTATATGCCGTTGCAGTTATTCGCAATTTTGTTAAGCACCGTGTAGATGTCTACTT
>CAMWLA010000100.1 GCA_947174975.1 uncultured Clostridia bacterium
CCGTGTATATGTCTACTTGCATGCCGACGAAGTATTCCTTTAAGCTGTCTACCGAGTATTCGGTTGCGGAAATCTTTGTTTTGATTTCGCACAGCTTGCCCGTGCCGTCGCCGAAAAGCATACGGCGGAAGTTGTGCTTCGCACTTGAAACAAGCCCTTCCATTTCCGCGTTGATAAGGTTTACGAACGCGCCAGAAGATTCGCGCGAAGCGCGCATTGCCTTGTCGCTGATTTCAATCGTGCCGTAAATATTTTTGAGGGGCGCTGTGATATTCGCGTATCTGTTTTTGTACGGGTCGGGCAAATCTCCGTCCTCCGCACCCGCGATTACGTTGCCCGTAAATCCGCGCACGACGGCAAGCTTTACGTCCTTGCCGAAAACGTTGTCCGTGTTCTTTTCTATTGCCGAAAAGAAGGGTGAAATGTTGTCGTTAAGCTGCGATGAAACAGCGTCCAAATAGTAGTCCTTTAACGCCGCGTCGGCGTTCTGAATAGTTATCAATATATTCTCTCCTTATAACTTGAATTTTGCGGCTCAGCCTTTCAGAAATTGCTGAGCAAGTTTGCCCGCTTCCTTTACGGATTTGGGTGTGTTTTTAGGGGCGGTCACAGCACCGCCGCCCGAGGTGAGCGGAACTTTATTTTCGGCTAAACCTTTAAGGTAATCGCCTATCACCGCGTCGCGCAGCTTTTCATCTTTAAGCGCGTCGGCTATTCTCTCCTCCTCGGTTTTTCGGGAGGGCGAAGCCACTGCCCCGTCGGGTAATTGCTTTGCCTTGTTCCCTTCCTCCAACTCTTTCAGCCGTTGACAGCGTCGGGTGAATTCGGCCTCCAAGTCGGAGTATGCTTTCATTAGGGTCTGTACGTCTTTAAACTTGCCGAGCGCCGCCGCAGCTTGCCCTTTTTCCGCCTCCGCGGTGTCTGCCGCCACTCTTTCGTTTTCCGTAAGATTATCCATTTATAGTAGCCTCCTTTAATTTTTTGTGCATATCGATATGTGCGCATATCCGCATTTCCGTATCGGGTGAAACGTCCTCGGAAAGCAGAAACGCAGTATGCTCCGTAATGTGGGTCGCGTGGTCTTCGTAAGCTTTTACTTCGACGCTTTCGCGGCAAAGTTTTAAATTTTCTTCGCCCGCACGCGAACGGTTCAACTCGCTTAAATCTCTCTCGCCGGCAAGCGCCTTGAAGCCCAAAAGTTCAAGTACTTTATTCTTTGCCGAAACGGTAAGCTTGCCGTCGCTGCCCGCCAAAAGTCCCTTATCCAAGACGTCGTAAATAAACGTCCTTTTCTGCGCGGGCGACATGTTCGTTTCGCTGTCCGTCGCAAGGCAGACGTCGTCGGAAGATATGTCGCTTCCCTTGAAATAATACAAGCTTAAACTGTCGTCCGAGTTCGTAAATTTTATCAGTCTGACGTCGGAAGCAAACTGTCTGTAAAGGCGCAGAGTCTGACGTCCGATTCCCGTCAAAGCGCGCTTTATCTGCTGGCACGAAAACTCCATTCTTTCCTCGTCCTGCTCTAATATAAGCTGTAAGCCCGTTGCCGAAGTTATGCCCGCAAAACCGTCCGTATTTTCGGTTATGGTACCCGTTCCCGAAACCTTTGAAAACTCCTTTAAAAGGTTTTCTTCCTCGCTTGCAAACTCCGACGGAACCGAGCCTAAAGTCAGCATTTCGGGCGGGGTTCCGCCTTGTCTGTAAACGATAATTTTACCGGGAGTCAAGCCGTCCTCGACAAGCTCGTCCGTATCGACAGATCCGTCCTCGACGGCAAGAGTTCCCATCGAAATTCTGTTTAAAAATTCGTGCTTTCTGTTCTTAACGGCGTTATATGCGCGCTGCAAAGGTATAAGACGGCTGACAACGCTCGTGCCGAAAAACGCACCCGCAAGGGGAAGCGCAAGCTGTTTTACAAACGGATAAACCGCGCTTTCGTTGTCACCGTTTTTGTACGGAAGCGCGCCGTCGTATAAAAGCACGCCGCCCGCAACTACGGTAAGTCTGCCTTGCTTTCTATCTTCGGTGGGGCGCTCGTATCTCTCTATAACAAGCTCAAACCCGCCGTCTTTTTGCGTTTGCGCGCCCATATCCCCGCCCGAATGCGAAATTTCGTCTAATGTTTTGCCCTCAAGCTTTACGCCGTACGCAGAATAAATGTCTTGCACGGAAACGGCTTTTGCGTGAATTATGCTGGGCTGCTCTTCAAGCGATTCTATCTTTAGCGAATACGGATAAATTTCAAACGGCGACAGCGCCGTTATTTTTACGTCGCCTTGATTAAGCTTTCCGCCGTTTTGCCTTACCGCAACCGCACCGCCCGCCGTGCCGTCCCATATAACTTTGTAGAACGCCGTTCCGCAGATTTCAGACCATACGGTAGCGTCGGAAACGGCCCTGTCGATTTCCTCCGAACGCGCGGCAAGAATTGCGGACGCAAGAGACGCTGAATGTCTGTCCTTTTCCTCTGCCGAAGCCGCCCTTACGATAAGCGCTGGGCGTATTCTGCCAAGCTTCGAACAGCGCAAGTCCACTATCGGCGCGATGTGGTTGAACACTCTTCTTGCTTGCCAGAAATAGTTTTTGTCCTCCTCGAAAATCTCCCCCGACGCGTCGATATCGCAGTACTGGTTTCCGCTGACGAAATTCATATTAAGCTGCCAACCGCGCTCGATAAGTCTGCGCTCCTCCTGCCGCCTTAAAAAGTCCTCCGTCACCTCTTCCGCAAGCAATTCCTCGTCGGTTTTTCCTCTCTTTAATTCAGTCAATTTATGTCCTCCTTATTTAGTAAATTTAATAATTTTTTCTTCTCTTCCTCAAGCTCTTCAACGGAAAGCCCGTCCACGCCTCCGCCGTCAATAAGCAGTTTTACCGCCTTGATATCGGGCGGGATATCGCGCTTTGTGACCTTCTTTTTAATAAGCTTCAATTCGCCGTCCTCAACGCCGAACTCTTCCACGACTTCGTTGGTTTCAAGCCCTACCGCGCACTTTTTCAGTGCGCCCATAATATCGTCCTCAAACATCGCTCCTCCTCTTTTTTCTGCTCTTTATGCGCCTAAGTTTATCCGCCGCAATCACCGTTAAACGCTCTTCTTGTTTGGGCGGTTCAGGGCGCGACATTGCATAATACCTAAGCTCGTCCATGCAGTGATCGTCGCGCTTTAAGGGCGAATCTCCGTTCCCCCAAACGTAGCCCTTGAATTCCTCGATCATATTCACGCACGTATCGAATATATAGATATCCCCCGTCCCGTTGCCCCTTTGAAGATAGCTTTTGACGCGCGAAATTCCCGCAAAAATATCCTTGTTAACGTTGGGGTCGGCAAGTATTCCGCGCTCGTAAAAAAGCTCGGTAACGCTCTTTTGGCAAGCCAGTGTGCGTTGGTTCGCGGCGCTGTCTATAAGCGCCTTAACTCTGCCCCGCGCGTCCGTTTTCCAACCCAGTTTTTTACTGATTTCCTTAATCGCGTTTGCGTGAAAATCGATGTCCTTGCCCGCCGCAAAATGCTCGGCAACGACGTAAATATTTCCGTCCCAGTCCACGCAGTACCAGTGCGCGGAAAGCGGGTTGTTGAGTCCCGGGTCGATAGAAATATTGTCTTGCCATTCGGGCGGTATCGGAAAGGGTTTTATCACGTGAACCGCCTCGTCGAACTCGGGATAGACAAGTCCCTCGCCGTCGGAAAATCTGCCGTATTTCCGCGCGTCCAAGGTCTTGTTATCAAGCGAGTTTTCTAAAAGCTTTGCTTCCTTTTTAGATAGGTAAGGGTTATCCTCCCACGTCATAAATTCGTGCCAGATTTCTTTGTTCTGTTTACGGTTTAAAAAGATTTCGTTGTAGATAAAAGTCTTGCCTTTAAGCGGGGTCATCGTGCCGAAGATATCGCCCCGCTTATCCATTACGCGCATCAGACATTCCTCGTAAATATCGCGCGGCGGCTCCTCGTCGAACCACACGAAATCAAGCGAAGAACCTTGGAATTTTTCTCTGCCCTGGTCGCAGCTTTTAAAGCCGAGTGTGGAAATTCCGCCGAATACGTTTTTGATTTTTATCTGGTCGATCACCCCGCCGGAGGGGCTGTCGCGTCTGCCCGCAAGCATTATAATTTCGGATATCCAGCTTTTAGGCAAGTACTTTAAAATTTTGGCTTGCGCCACGTCGCGCTGAACTTGCGTCGACAGCGAAACCGCCCAGCCGAAAACGTCGCGTCTGTTTTTACGGTAGGGGTGAATTCCCCTCAGCATCCAAAGGCACTCCACTGCTCCGCACTCGGTTTTGCCCGAACGGTTACCGCCGAAAACCCAGCGGTTGCGCTTCTTGCACTTGTGGAAAGCAAGCTGTTTTTTGTGCCTCTTTTTCTTGTTGTATTCGGTGATAGTTTTTTCGCTTTCCCTACGCTTTTTCAGCTCTTGCTCGATTACGGCAAGGCGGGAGAGAATCAATTCTTTCTGCATAAGACCTTTTATGACAAAATAATATTAATTTTTTAATTGCAAGTATTTTATAATGTTCGGGTATGAAACCGTTTAAAATGATTGTGTGCTGTATTCTGACAGCGTTAATATTGACGTCGGCCTTCAATTTAACGAAAGGCACAACCTTTGCAAAGGGCGCAACCACGCGGTATGCCCGCGCGGACGCCAAGGACATATATTTTTGCAAGAGCAACGATTTAAGCACGGCGCTGTTCACAATTCCGTACACCTACTGCGTTGAAATTATTTCTACAGAAGGCGAATGGTACCGCGTGAAATATGCCGACGACGTTTCCATTTACAAAGCGCTTTACGGCTACTGCAAAAGCGAGAACCTAACGCCCGTGGACGATCCGCCCGAAAATATTTATCTGAATATGCCGGTAACGGTGACCTTCCGCGCGGACGCACCCGAAGGCTCTCTGCCCGTGTTGAACGAGCTGAACGTAACCGCCGCATTTTACGGCACTTACTACTCGGGCGCGACCGCCTATTCCTACGTGCTGTACGATAA